>NZ_JAETXJ010000008.1 GCF_022508225.1 Desulfovibrio sp. UIB00
TCGAGTAACAGGCCCTTATAGGGCCTAATCAAACCGCCCCTTGAAGGGGCGGTGCTGATTGCTGAACCGCAGGGAGAAGAAGCACTGCTCCTTGCCTTTACTTTCGCATCAGGGCATACTTTGCGACCGAAAATGTAACGCTCACCAGCCCTAAGGGCACATGAGGAATATTCGCACATGGCAATGCTTCTGCAATCACAGCGCCCCCCCAAACCCCTGTGGCGGGAATACGGCGAAGCTCTGTTCGTCGCGCTTATTTTGGCTCTGGTCATCCGCACCTTTGTGGTGCAGGCATTCAAGATTCCTTCGGAATCCATGGTCAAAACCCTGCTTGTGGGCGATCACCTGCTGGCAAGCAAGTTTTCCTACGGCATCAAGATTCCCTTTACCCACTCCTATATTTACAAGGGGAGCGATCCGGTCAAGGGCGACATCATCATTTTTGAATACCCCAATGATCCCAGCGTGGACTACATCAAGCGCATCATCGGGACGCCCGGCGACACCATTGAGGTGCGCAACAAGCAGCTGTTCCGCAACGGCGAGCCGGTAAAGGAATCCTACATCCGTTTTACCGAGCCTGACCGCATCCAGCCGGTGCGCGACAATTTCGGTCCGATTACCGTGCCTGAAGGCAAGTATTTTGTTATGGGCGACAACCGCGACAACTCTATGGATTCGCGCTTCTGGGGCCTTGTGGACCGCAGCGCCATACGTGCCAAAGCCTGGCGCATCTATTGGTCTTGGGGCGGTTTGGGCGATATCCGCTGGGACCGCATCGGCAAGGCCGTGCAATAGCATCTGGCGGTACATTCTGCTTGCGGGTGCGGGCAGGGGTTGCCCGGTGCGCCTGACGGCAAGACTTTTGCGGCGCGGATAGATGCAACCATCCGCGCCGCTTATCATTTGCAGGGTCAAGGAGAACGCATGGTTGTCCGTTTGAACAGCGGCGGGGTTGAGGGTGTGGATGCCTACCCCGTGGAACTGGAAGTGGACTTCGTGCGGCAGGGCCTGCCCGGCTTCACCATGGTGGGGCTGGCGGAAACAGCGGTGCGCGAGGCCAAGGACAGGGTCTTTGCAGCCTTGCGGGCCTGCGGCTTCAAGCTGCCCCCGGCGCGGATTACAGTAAACCTTGCCCCTGCATGGCGGCGCAAGAGCGGCGCTAGTTATGACCTGCCGCTGGCCGTTGGGCTGCTGGCCGCTGCGGGCATTATCCCTGCGGAACCATTACAGGGCATGTATCTTGCGGGCGAACTTTCGCTCAATGGCGCGCTGCGGCCAGTGAGCGGCGTGTTGCCTCTGGCTCTTCTGGCGCGCCAGCAGGGGGCCGCAGGCTTGGTGGTGCCCCCAGGCAACGGCGCGGAAGCTGCGGTGGTGCGTGGGCTCAAGGTGTTTGCGCCCGAGGGCCTTGGCCGCTGCGCATCCTTTCTGGCTGGCGCTGAACCGCTGGAGCCGCTGTGCGAACCCGTGGCCGATATGCTTGAGGCGCCGGCCTACAGGCAGGATTATGCCGAGGTCAAAGGGCAGGAGGCCGCCAAGCGCGCGCTGGAAGTGGCTGCGGCTGGCGGCCATAACGTGTTGCTCATCGGCCCGCCCGGCAGCGGTAAAACCATGTTGGCCCAGCGCCTGCCCACCATTCTGCCGCCGCTGGACTTTGAAGAATCCCTGGAAGTCACCAAGATTTACAGCGTTTCAGGCAAGCTGCCGCCCGAGGCGGGGCTCATGCGTGTGCGCCCCTTTCGCGCGCCGCACCATACCATATCCGACGTGGCCCTGGTGGGCGGCGGGGGCTATCCGCGCCCCGGCGAGGTGAGTCTTGCCCACCGAGGGGTGTTGTTTCTGGACGAACTGCCCGAATTTCGCAAGACAGCCCTTGAAGCCTTGCGCCAGCCTCTGGAAGGTGGCGTGGCGGCCATTGCGCGCGCCGCGCACAGTGTGAGCTTTCCTGCGGCCTGCATGCTGGTGGCAGCCATGAATCCCTGCCCCTGCGGCTATTACGGCGACCCCACGCACCAATGCACTTGCCGCGAGGAACAACGGGTGCGCTATCAGTCGCGCCTTTCCGGCCCAATGCTGGACCGTATTGACGTGCATGTGGAAGTCCCGGCCGTGGCCTATGCAGATTTTCGCGGTTCCGGCAGCGGTGCTTCATCAGCCCAGATGCGCGAACGGGTGCTCAAGGCCCGGGCAACCCAGAGGGCGCGCTACGGCACCAACGGGCCGCGCTGCAATGCGGAACTTTCCGGCGCGTTGCTTGATCAGCATTGCGCGCTGGATGCCGAAGGGCATGCCTTGATGGAGGCTGCGGTCAACCGTCTTTCCCTTTCCGCGCGGGCATGCGCCAGAGTGCTGCGCATGGCCCGCACCATTGCCGATCTGGATGATGCCGCCAGCATCGCCACGCGGCATCTGGCCGAAGCCGTGTCGCTCCGTGTGCTGGACAGGGGCTAGAATACGAATCTCTGGGATATTGCTGCATGCAAAAGCGCCCGTGGGCTTTTATACTCACGGGCGCTTTTGCAATAAATTTTTGCTGACACTTTAGCTGGCGTTGTTGGCAACGCGGCGGGCGGCCTGCCCGTCATTGTCATTGCTGCGCTGGCGGGCGACTTTTTCCACGTTCTTCTTTTTGTTCTTGGCCGTCTTGGTCGCCTTGGCCTGCTTGCTGTGGTTGGTGGCCTTGGCGCGGTGCACGGTCTGGGTACCCTCGCCCCGGTCGTTTCCGGCAAACTGATGGTATGCCTCTCGGGCATTCTTGCGGATGTCGGGGTGATACTTTTCGCGCGGCAGAGTGTCCAGAGCGGCCAGCACTGTGGGGGCCTCGTTGTTGCATACCTCAAAACCGGCATCCAGCAGGCGGAAGGCCTCAATGCTGCGAATCTGCGAATCGGGCGCGCCCATGATGACGGCCAGCAGGCGTTTGTCGCCCTTCAGCGCCGTGAAGACCAGATTGTAGCCCGAGGCGTTGATCCAGCCGGTTTTAAGGCCGTCCGCGCCAGGGTACTGCCCAAGAAGGGGGTTTTTGTTCCAGGTGACACGGCCCCGGTAGTTCAGAACATGGGTGTTATGGAAGCGCAGCGCATCGGGGTAGGCATGCAGATAGGCGCGGGCAAGGGTCAGCATATCGCGAGCGGTGGTGTACTGCCCCTTGGCCGGGAGGCCATGCGGATTAACAAAGTAACTGTCGCGCATGCCCAGATCGCGAGCCTTGGCATTCATCATGTTAATGAACGCGGGCACGGAGCCGCCCACATACTCGGCCATGGCCGTGCTGGCATCGTTGCCGGAAGAAACAGCCATGCCCGTGAGGAGCTGCTCGATCGTAACTTGCTCATTCTCGTTGAGGCCCATGCGCGAGCCGCCGGTGCGGGCCGCATTGCGGCTGATCGTAGTGGTATTGTCGCTGCGGGTCAGGCCGGAATTAATCTGATCCATGGCAAGAAACATGGACATGATCTTGGTCAGCGAGGCCGGAGGAATGCGCTGGTCAGCATTTTGCTCAAACAGTATGGCGTCGCGGTCAAGGTCGTATAAAATGGCGGAGCATACGCCAAGGGAACTTTGCGGCGGAACGGCCGGGGCCGAAACAGCAGCGCCGGGGTGTGACAGAAGAGCTGCACAAAGCAGGGCGGCGATAGCAAAGAGCGTGCGGAGCGGCAGGCAAAAACGACGGGTGCTGGTCATGCACAGTCCTTATGCGTTGGCTGGACGTCAAGCCTCAAGTGCGCTGCGCTACGCGGCTGCAACGGCTGGGCCGTGGGGTCGCGGGCGTGTGTGTTGAGGAAAGCCATGAGAAAAAGTTTAGAGATTTGCTAAATGGAACAACGCAATGCTTGTGTACTAAAGATGGGCAGTTATGGCAAGCGGGCAGTGCTTTGCTACTTTGCGCGATTTTTGCGCGATGTAGCGTTGGTCCGTTAGGGTGCCTCTTACGTCCACTCCATTGCCGGCCATATCGAGGGGCAAGCGATTCATTATTTAGTCTGGTGATTTTTGACTAATCGATGAACAATTGCAGGTTTGCGATTATTCATTTCTGAAATGAGAAGTGGAATGATTTTATGATAGATATTGCATAATATGCCTGTGTATGGAGAGCGTGCAATGGATGAATATGCACCTGTCGTGGCAGTAAAAAATGGAATGAAGTATCTTTGATTTTTTGTAATATGCAAATTGTCTATTGAATGGCGTATCGCACGTAATATCCTAATGACATGAAATATGACAAGGAGGCTACAGTGTTGGACATTCCCCGCATTTTCACCATCACGGAAAGCGAACACCGCATCCATAATCCGTATACGTCAGAAAAGCTTGCTACCCTCGGCGCTGCATTGCGGCTCAAACCCGGAACCCGCATGATCGACCTTGGCAGCGGCTCCGGCGAAATGCTCTGCACATGGGCGCGGGATTACGGCATCACAGGCATTGGCGTAGACATGAGCCCGCTGTTTTGCGGGCAGGCACGGCTCCGCGCGCAAGAGCTGGGCGTTGCAGGCATGGTAGAATTTGTCCATGCCGACGCGGCAGGTTACGTTGCGGCTGAAAAGGTTGATCTAGCCGCTTGCGTTGGGGCCACATGGATAGGCGGCGGCCTCGCGGGCACCATTGAGCTTTTGACGCAAAGCCTTCGACCCGGCGGGACAATCCTCATCGGCGAACCGTACTGGCTGTGCATGCCGCCCACGGAAGACGTTGCCAGAGGCTGCGGCGCAACCGCCATTGCCGACTTCCTCACCTTGCCGAAGCTCATCGAATCCTTTGGCAACCTTGGCTATGATGTTGTGGAAATGGTTCTGGCAAATCAGGATGGCTGGGACAGGTACGAAGCGGCCAAGTGGCTGACCATGCGACGCTGGCTTGAGGCCAATCCGGATGACGACTTTGCCCAAGAAATTCGCAGCCAGTTGACCAGTGAGCCAATGCGTTACACCATGTATACGCGCGAGTATCTTGGCTGGGGAGTGTTTGCGCTCATGGCGCGGTAGGCAAGGCTGCCTTCGCGAAAGGCATCCCCAAAGATATCGCTCCCGAAAAAGCGCAAAAACCGCCATGCCTCGAATCCATGAAAGAACGGGGCATGGCGGTTATGCGTGATTGAGTTTTGTTTGGGCCTAGGCTTTTTCCAGCTCTGCTATAAGTTCGGTCAGGGCAGAAGACTGGCGCTTAAGGGCCTCAACTGCCTTGGCGGCCTCCTGCATTGCAGTTGCGGTGCCCTCTGCAATGCTGCTCACGGCAGATACGGAGGCATTGATCTCGCCTGTGGCGGCAGACTGCTGCTCGGAAGCCGTGGCGATGGCGCGCACCTGATCAGAAGATTCCATGGCGAGGCTGACAATACTTCCAAGCAGGCTTTCTGCCTTGTTGACCTCCTGCATGGATTTTTCAAGCACTTCCTTGGTGCTGCCCATGCTGCCGAGGGTTCCGCGCACGGCCTGTTGGATGGAATCAATGGAGTGCCCCACCTCGCGCGTGGCGGTCATGGTTTTTTCCGCCAATTTGCGTACTTCATCGGCCACTACGGCAAAGCCGCGTCCTGCCTCGCCCGCCCGGGCTGCCTCAATGGCCGCATTGAGGGCCAGCAGGTTTGTCTGGTCGGCAATATCTTCAATAGTCTGGGCAATGGCCCCGATGGCATCGGCCTTGTTGCTCAGGTCGTCCACCGAGTCGCAGGCAGTCTGGAAATCCTTGTGAATGGCGCTTACGTCCTGCAGCACTGTTGCAAACTGCTGCGAGCCCTGCTCGGCGGCATGGCGGGAGTCTTCTGACAGATTTGCGGTGGTTTCCGCGTTCTTGGCTATTTCGAGCACGGATGCGCTGAGTTCTTCCACGGCAGAAGCTGTTTCCGTAATCCTGTGTGTTTGCGTTTCCACACCTTCCGATGTCTCATCCACACGGGCAGCCAAACTGCCAAGGGCTGCGGTGAGGGCCGCCACAACCTGGCTCAGGCGCTGGGCGGCATCACGCATGCCTTCTGTTCTGGCGCTTTCGGCCTTGCGGGTGGCTTCTTCTGCTGCATGCTGGGCCTGCTCGGCATTTTCTGCGCTTACGCGGGCCTCGGCGGTGCGGTTATCAGCCTCGCGCATTTTTTCTTTCAGTGATTCCAACATGGATACCATTGCGTTGCGCAAAACGGAAAATTCGCTCTGGTAGGCGGATGAAATGGGTGTTTCAAGATTGCCAGCCGCAACAGAGCGGGAGAATGAGGCCAGGGAAAGAATAGGGCTGATGATGGTTCTGTTCAGCACGAGGATAACTACGCAGGCCAACACAAGAAGTATGCCCACAGCACCAATAGCTGTACAGCTGTTGTTCTCAGCCAGTTGCCGGGCCTCTGCAAAAAGTTCGGCATCAGGGATAGCTATGCCAAGCCCCATGCCCGTGGGCGATACGCTGTAAAAAACCGTGGTGGGCTGGCCGTTAACCATAATGGCGTACTGTGCAAGGCTGCCGGGCGCGGTAGTGGTAAGCTCGTTTTTTGCCCCGTTGAAGGGCAGCTTTGTCACCGGCTGCAAGAGCAGGGCGTTGTCAGCGGGGAATGCGGCGATGAGTCCGCTTCTGCAATCAACGGCAAAAGCGCGGGAATTGGGAGTGATTTTTATACCATCCACAGTCTTGCGGAGGTTTTCCAGGCTCACGTCGAGAGTGGACACGCCGACAATACGCTCTTGGCGGTCATGCATGATGCCAGCCACGGTTATCATGAGCTTGTGAGAGGTTTCGTCCAGATACGGGGCAGACCAGTAGACGCTGTCCTGACGTTTTTTGCTTCTGTCCCATTGCTCGGGAATGGCCTGGGTATACCATGGCTGCCTGGGGTAATCGTACTCAGGCGTGCTGTATTCCATGGTCATTTCAATCTTGCCTTTGTCCCAGTAGGCATAGGGGCCGTAATAGCGCTGACCTGCCCGGAATGCCCCCGGCTCAAACCAGAGGCCGCATCCCGAAGCCTCGGGGTAGCGGGTGAGGTTCGCCTTGAGCATGGCTGCAACGTCATCGCTGAGATCCGCTTCGTGCCCCTGCTGGACATGACGCAGATTTTGTCCGGCGATGGCAATGGCGGCTGCGCCTTCCTGCACCAGCGCCATATATGTGTTAATTTTTTCTGCCTCGGTGCGGATGCTCTGTTCAACCGCTGTTTTGGTCTGCTCGTTATATTCCTGCTCCATGGTCGTCATATTGAGCAGCAGCAGAATATACCCGCCAAGCGATACCAGCATCATTGTGCTGACAAGCAGCAGTGCCTTGAATTTAACAGAAATATTCATTCTTCCCCCTATGCTGGTTCTTGTCTTGAAAACTTATCGGAGCGGGCAGGATAATAGTTTAGATGTTAAATTGAAATCAACATTCAATTTTAATGACAGGGGGCACAAGAGATTTCCACCCAGGGTGCGCTCATGTAGCGAACCCTGGGTGGAGCTGTGTTAGGCTGAAAGAATCCGTAGTGGACAGATGCGCCCGACAATCAGGCGTGGATCACGAACTGTTTCAATTATCCATGCGAAAATCCACACGGATTTTATACAGTTTGGTGGCAGGCAGGTTAAGAATGGCAATGCCGGTGGCCTCGGTGAGGGCATCAAGCGTGGCCTGGCTTTCTTCACGCGAGGGGCTGATAAGCGTGAACCAGATATTGTAGACATGCTCGCGCAGATAGTTATGCGTCACGCCGGGGCAGGCGTTTACCCGGGCCACAAAGTCGTCCATCTTTTCGTCTGGTACCTTGGCGGCGCACAGGGTGGATACAAAGCCCAGCTTGGCCGACTGGAAGTTGGCCCCCAGACGGCGGATGATCTTGCGGGCCTTGAGGCCGCGCACACGTTCGAGCGCTTCTTCCTCACCGATGCCAAGCATCTGACCCAAATCTGCATAGGGGCGCGGGGTGAGGGGAAAGCCTGTCTGGATGATATCCAGCAGCTGGCGGTCAACGCTGTCCATCAGCGTTTCTGTGGTGGCGGAGGTGGCCGCGTGGGCCGTGGGCTGCGTCATGGCGTTCCTCATGTGGCTCAGGGGTTTTCCTTGCGGCGCAGTTTGGCCGGAATGTAGGTGCACAGGGGTTCTTCACCCATGTGGTCGCCGTCCATGCTGTGGGCGCGGGCGCGGCAGCCGCCGCAGACCTTGTGGTATTCGCACACGCCGCACTTGCCCGTGTAGCAGGACTGGTCGCGGAACTGCAAAAAGTATTTGCTCTCGCGCCAAATCTGCGGGAAGGGCGTTTCGCGCACGTTGCCGCAGTTCAGTTCGAGGTAGCCGCAGGGCTGTACCTGCCCCACGTGGCTGATAAAGCAGAAGCCCGTGCCGCCAAGGCAGCCGCGTGTGAGGGCGTCCATTCCGAAGGTTTCGGGCGTAACGCTGATGCCTTCTTCCTTGGCGCGCTGGCGCATGATGCGGTAGTAGTGCGGCGCGCAGGTGGCCTTGAGGTGCATGCTGGTGCTTTTGCGGAAATCATACAGCCAGTGCAGCACGTCTTCGTATTCCTGCGCGGTGATGACCTGATCGGCCAGTCCGGAGGCGCGGCCCATGGGCACCAGCAAAAAGATGTGCCATGCGGCAGCGCCGATGCGCTCGCACAGCTCAAAAATCTTTTTGAAGCTGCTCAGATTGTTGCGCGTGACCGTGGTGTTGATCTGAAAGGGCACGCCCACGGATTTGAGGTATTCGATGCCGCGCAGCGAAGCTTCAAACGCGCCGGGTACGCCCCGGAAGCTATCGTGGCTGGCGGCGTCCGGCCCGTCAATGGAAATGGAGCAGCGGTTGACCCCGGCATCCTTGATTTTTTGCGCGTTCTCGGGGGTAATGAGGGTGCCGTTGGGCGAAAAGGCGCAGGGCAGCCCCTTGCTGTGGGCATAGGCCACCAGCTCGTACACGTCGGCCCGCATCATGGGGTCGCCGCCTGTAAAGATGATGATGGGTTTGCCCACCTGCGGAAAGGTATCGATGAGCGCCTTGGCTTCCTCTGTAGAAAGCTCGCCGGGGTACGGTTCCGTGTGGGCCTCGGCGCGGCAGTGCTTGCAGGCCAGGTTGCAGGAGCGGGTCACTTCCCAGGCGATGAGGCGACAGGCGGGGCTGCCGTCTTCAAGGGTGCGCAGGGGGGCTGATATGTCGTCGGGATGCCCGGCGGAAGGGTGGCCCGCAGCGCCTGCGGGGTGTCCGCCCGGATGACCAGCGGGATGCCCGCCCGGGTGTCCCATGGTGTGAGGATGATTGCTCATTATCGTGCCAGTCCTTCGCGCAGGATGGTTTCTGTAAAGTAGGTGATGATCATGTCCGCCCCGGCGCGTTTCAGGCCCGTGAGGGATTCCAGCATGACGGCGCGTTCGTCAATCCAGCCGTTGAGGCCAGCCGCGCGGATCATGGAGTATTCGCCGCTCACCTGATAGGCGCACAGGGGTACGCTGGTATTGTCGCGCACGGTGCGAATGATGTCGCTGTAGGGCCCGGCGGGCTTCACAATCAGGGCGTCCGCGCCTTCTTCTAGGTCGGCAAAGGCCTCAAGCAGGGCTTCTCGGGCGTTGGCCGGGTCCATCTGATAGGATTTACGGTCGCCGCAGGCCGGAGCGCTTTCCGCCGCTTCGCGGAAGGGGCCGTAGTAGGCCGAGGCGTATTTGACGGCATAAGACATGATAGGCGTTGCCGTAAGGTCGCCTTCGTCCAGCGCCTCGCGGATGGCGGCTACCCGACCATCCATCATGTCGGAGGGGGCGACCATGTCCGCGCCTGCCGCCGCATGGCTCACCGCTGTTTTGGCAAGCAGGGGCAGGGTGGCGTCGTTGTTCACTTCGCCAGAGGGCATGAGTACGCCGCAATGCCCGTGACTCATGTATTCGCACAGGCAGACGTCAGTGATGACGTAAAGCTTGGGCCAGCGGTGCTTGAGCAGACGCACGGCCTCCTGCACGATGCCGTCCTCGGCGTAAGCGCCGGAGGCGTATTCGTCCTTGAGTTCGGGAATGCCGAAAAGAATGACGGATTTCAGGCCTGTATCCACGGCCTTTTCCACCTGTTTTTCCAGTTCGGCAAGGCTGAGTTGGAACTGACCGGGCATGGAGCCTATTTCTTTGCGAAAGCCCTTGTCGTCAGTTTCCACAACGAAGTAGGGCATGATGCAGTCTTCAACCAGAAGGGGCGGGGTTTCGCGTACTAGGGAGCGCAGTTCCGGAGTGGCGCGAAGGCGGCGGCCTCTATGGAATGTGGTCATGGCTGTTGTCCTTTATTCTGCGAGTTGCAGGTCGGTGCTTGGCCAGCCTGTGCGGCAATGCTGCCGGTGATGCAGTCGTTATTCTGCATGGCAAATACGCGGCTGGCGCGACTGTTGTTTGCACAGCGGCTGCCGGGTGCTTTGTGCAGTATCAGTATGCCCTTGTGTTCGTATAAAAAACAAGCGGCGCGCCTGGGCGGAACGTAGCGGGCTACGACCGAGGCGCGCCGCCATGCTTGCACATTCAGCGGAAAAAGGGCTGCGCCGGAGCGCTACTTGATGCCGATTTCCTCATCCGTCAGATAGCAGGCAGGATCCTGAGCCCATTCGTCGCCGTAATAGGCTTCGGCGCGGGCGCGGAAGTTGCCGCCGCAAATGTTCAGGAACTGGCACTTGGCGCAACGGCCCTTGACGTGGGCTTTCTTGTCCTTGAGCTTGTGCAGCAGTTCGATCTGCGGGTCGTCCCAAATCTGCGAGAAGGGGCGTTCCAGCACGTTGCCAAAAGTGTGGTCGCGCCAGAACTGGTCGGCGTGAACCTTGCCGTCCCACGAAATACAGCCGATACCGCGACCAGAGCTGTTGCCCTCGTTGTACTGCAAAAGCTCAAAAACTTCTTCGGCACGCTTGGGATCTTCGCGCTTCATGCGCATCCACACGTAGGGGCCGTCGGCGTGGTTATCGACAGTGAGGATTTCCTTGGGCTTGCCAGCGTCGAAAAGGGCGCGGGTTTCGTCCATGATAAGATCAAGCACGTGGCGGGTTTCGGCGTGATCCAGATCTTCCTTGATCAGTTCGGAACCACGGCCAGAGTACACCAGGTGGTAGAAGCAGGCGCGGGGCACTTCCAGATCCTTGAGCAGGCGGAAGATACCGGGAATTTCAGACACGTTGCGCTTGTTGATGGTAAAGCGCAGGCCCACCTTGAGGCCTTCGGCCTGACAGTTGGCAATGCCTTCGAGCGCTTTTTTGAAAGCACCGGGCACGCCGCGAAACTTATCGTGCACGGCTTCCATGCCGTCCAGCGAAATACCAACGTAGGAAAGCCCCACTTCCTTGAGTTCGCGGGCCTTTTCCTTGGTGATAAGCGTGCCGTTGGTGGAAATAACCGCGCGCATGCCCTTGGAGGTGGCATGGCTGGCAAGCTCCACCAGATCCTTGCGCACCAGCGGTTCGCCGCCGGAGAACAACATGACCGGCGCGCCGTAGGCCGCCAGATCATTGATCATGGTCTTGGCCTGCTCGGTATTGATATCGTCCGAGCCGTCAACTTCAATGGCGTGGGCGTAGCAATGCACACATTTGAGGTTGCAACGCTGGGTCATGTTCCAGACCACAACGGGCTTCTTATCTTTGGAGAACTGCAGCAGGTGCGAGGGCAGCTTGCCCGATTCGCGTCCGTAACGCAGGGCGTCGGAAGGCTCGACCTGTCCGCAATACAGCTTGGAAATGCCTATCATGGCCTTGTCCTTATTGTTCGATGCGTTGTTTCAGCACGGCAAAGGCCTCGTCAATGCCATCGGCCTTTGTGCCGCCCGCCTGGGCCAGGTCGGGTCTGCCGCCGCCGGAGCCGCCGCAGGGAGCGGCTACGTCCTTGATAAGCGCGGGAGCAGTGAATTTTCCGTGCAGGTCTTTGGAAACGTAAAGCAAAAGCCCCACCTTGCCGTCTTCGGCTGTTGCCAGGCAGACAACGGCATTGTCGGCAAGGCGCGAGCGCACATCGTCCATGACTTCGCGCAGGGCTTTCACAGGAACATTGTCAAGTTTGGCGGCCAGCATGCGCACTCCGTTGACGTCCTGCGCGCGGGCGGCCAGATCGGCCCCGGTGGCAGGAGCGGCAGCGGCCTTTTCCGAGGCCTTGCGCAGCTTTTTCACATCGCCTTGCAGGGCGGTCACGCGCTCGGCCAACTGGCCGGGGCGCGCCTTGAGTATGCCCGAAAGCGCGGCAAGTTCCGCGCGCTGTTCAACAGCCTGGGCATAGGCATTCCAGCCGGTTACGGCCTCTATGCGCCGCGTGCCGGCGGCCACGCCGCTTTCAGAAACGATCATGAAGGCCCCGGCCTCGCCGGTGCGTTCAAGGTGTGTGCCGCCGCACAGTTCCACAGATTCAGGTTCGCCTTTTTCCGCGCCGGAAACTGTGAGCACGCGCACAATATCGCCATATTTTTCGCCAAACAGGGCCATTGCTCCGGTTGCCATGGCTTCGGCCACGGGCATTTCCCTGGCGGCCACAGGCAGGTCGGCCATGATGGCGCGGTTCACGTCGCGCTCCACCGCCGCCAGTTCTTCGGGCGTGAGGGCCGCAATGTGTGAAAAGTCAAAACGCAGGCGGTGCGGGTCAACCAGAGAACCGGCCTGCTTCACATGGGTGCCCAGCGCGCGGCGCAGGGCGGCGTGGAGCAGGTGGGTGCAGGTGTGGTTGCGGGCAGTGGATTTGCGCTGGTCGGCGTCCACCTTGAGGGTGGCCTCGCCGCCCTTGTGCAGCTCACCCTTGGTCACTTCAATTTCATGCACCAGCAGGGTGGGGGCAGGCTTGTGGGTGGTCAGCACCCGCGCCTCGCCGGAGGTGCTTGCCAGCGTGCCCATGTCGCCAGCCTGGCCGCCGCCCTCGCCGTAAAAAGGCGTGGCAGCGGTAATGGCGTAGCCGGTGTCGCCTTCGCCGAGGTCGGCCACTTCTTCACCAGCGGCATTGAGCAGCAGGGTCAGGGGGCTGGTTTCGGTCAGGCGTTCATAACCCACAAAGGTACTGGTTACGCCAGCGTCCAGCAGGGGCTTGAACACGTTTGCGCCGTCAGCCTGGCCCAGTAGGCCGCCTTTTTTCTGATGTTCTCGGGCGCGCTTGCGCTGTTCGCCCATGTGCTTTTCAAAGCCCTTGGCGTCAGCGGTGAAGCCGCGCTTTTCGGCAACGTCAGTCACGATATCGAGCGGGAAGCCATAGGTGTCGTACAGCTTGAAGCAGAACTCACCAGGAATCTGCATCTGCCCGGCGGCTTTGAGGGTCGCCAGTTCTTCATCCAGAAGCTCCAGACCCTTTTGCAGGGTGAGGGAGAAACGCTGTTCTTCCTCGTGCACGGCGCGGGCGATAAAGTCGGCATGTTCGGTCAGTTCGGGATAGGCGTCGCCCATCACTTCCGTAACCTTGCGGGCCACCTTGTACATGAAGGGTTCGTTCACGCCAATGAGCGTGGCAAAGCGCAGGGCGCGGCGAATCAAACGACGCAGCACATAGCCCCGGCCCTCGTTGGAGGGCAGCACGCCGCCAGCCACAAGGAAGGCCGCCGAGCGGCTGTGGTCGGCAATGACGCGCAGGGCCGTATCCACATCGTTGGTGTCGGGCGCGCTGAAGCTGTAGCTCACATTGGCAAGCGATGCGGCGTACTGGATGATTTCCTGAAACAGGTCGCAGTCAAAGTTGGAGCGCTTGCCCTGCGCAACGGCGGCCATGCGTTCAAGCCCCATGCCCGTATCAATGTTGGGATTGGCAAGAGCCACGCGGGTGCCGTCGGCAGACTGGTCAAACTGGGTGAACACGAGGTTCCAGATTTCAAGGAACCGGTCGCAGTCGCACTTGCCGATGCCGCAGTCCGGCCCGCAAGACATGTCTTCGCCCTGATCCACATAAATTTCGGAACAGGGGCCGCAGGGGCCGGTATCGCCCATGGTCCAGAAGTTGTCTTTTTCGCCCATGCGCACGATGCGGTCGGCGGGCAGCCCGGCAACTTCGGCCCAAATGGCCGCAGCTTCGTCATCTTCGCGGAACACTGTGACCCAGAGCTTTTCCTTGGGCAGTTCAAGCTCCTTGGTTACAAATTCCCAGGCCCAGGTGATGGCTTCGCGCTTGAAATAGTCGCCGAAAGAAAAGTTGCCCAGCATTTCAAAAAACGTGTGGTGGCGCGCTGTGCGGCCCACGTTTTCAAGGTCGTTGTGCTTGCCCGAAACGCGCAGACATTTCTGGCAGGTGGTGGCGCGGCTGTATGCACGCTTTTCCTCGCCAAGAAACAGCTTTTTGAATTGCACCATGCCAGCATTGGTGAACAGCAGGGTGGGGTCGTTGGGCGGAATGATGGGGCCGGATTCGACAATTTCATGCTGGTGGCGTTTGAAAAATTCGAGGTAGCGGCTGCGGATTTCTTTGGCGGTGAGCATTTACTGGCTCCGTAATGGGGTCTGCGCGAACAACGACCGCGCACCACCAAGGCGCGCGGTCGCAGGTAAAAAATGGCCTTTATTCGTAAGTGGGCGCGGGGGCTTCCCCTTCGTCCAGGTCTTCTGCGGTGGGCGTGAATTCCTTGGGGTTCAAACCCAGAAATTCCACAACCTTGGCTTCAATCTGGTTGCGCAGATCAAGGTTTTCGTCCAGCAGCGCGCGTACTTTTTCGCGCCCCTGGCCGAGCTTCTCGCTGCCAAATGCAAACCACGAGCCGCTCTGGTCGATGATCTTGGCTTCAATGCCGAGGTCAAGCAGTTCGCCGGAGCGCGAAATGCCCTGACCGTACAGAATATCAAAAATGGCGCTGCGGAAGGGCGGGGCAACCTTGTTTTTGACCACCTTGACCCTTGTGCGCGAGCCGAAGGATTCTTCCTTGTCCTTGAGGGTCTGGATGCGGCGGATGTCCAGCCGCACGGAAGAATAGAACTTGAGCGCGTTGCCGCCAGTGGTGGTTTCGGGGCTGCCGTAGCCGGTGACGCCGATCTTCATGCGGATCTGGTTGATGAAGATGACGGACGTGCGCGATTTGTGGATGGTGCCAGTGAGGCGGCGCATGGCATGCGACATGAGGCGGGCGTGACCGCCTACCTGCGATTCGCCCATGTCGCCTTCCAGTTCGGCCTGCGGAATAAGCGCGGCCACGGAGTCGACCACCACAAGGTCAACCGCGCCGGAACGCACGAGCATGTCGGCAATGTCCAGCGCCTGTTCGCCGTAGTCGGGCTGCGAGATGAGCAGTTCGTCAGTGTTGACGCCGAGTCGCTTGGCGTAAGAAACGTCAAGGGCATGTTCTGCGTCCACAAAGGCGCAGGTGCCGCCCATTTTTTGGCATTCTGCGATGATGTGCAGGGTCAGCGTGGTTTTGCCCGAAGATTCCGGGCCAAAAATTTCGCTGATGCGCCCGCGCGGAATGCCCCCCACGCCAAGGGCCAGATCAAGGCCGATGGAACCTGTGGGGATCACGGGGATATTGACGTGGGCATCGTCGGAAAGCTTCATCACAGCGCCCTTGCCGTACTTGCGCTCAATGGTGGCAAGTGCGGTGCCCAAGGCTTCGGCGCGCGCGTTTTCCTGACTCATGGCCGGTTTCTTCGCCATAGCTCATTGCTCCGGGTAAAAATATCTTCAAGCGCGTCAGTGTAGCAGACCAAGGCGGGCAAGGCAAATGCCAGATTGGCGGAGGGCCTGCGCTTGTGTCGTTAATAATTGAGTATAATTCCTGATAATGATAATTGCAAGCAGGCAAAAGCCGCGCAAGGTCAGTATGCTCCTCTTGCGCACGGGCGATTGCTGTCGTACAAGCGCGGGCATGAGCGATTCTCCCCAAATCATCGTACTATTTTCCGGCGGGCTCGACAGCCTGCTCACAGCAAAACTGCTTGAACGTCAGGGTCTCGCCGTGCGTTGCCTGCATTTTTATTCGCCCTTCTTTGGCGGCGAAGCTGTGGCGGCACGTTGGCGCAAGACTTACGATCTTGATATTGTTACTCAGGATGTCGGCCCCCAGTTTGCCGCCATGCTGCGCCAAAGGCCGGAACACGGCTTTGGCAAGGTGCTCAACCCCTGCGTTGACTGCAAGATACTGCTGCTGCGCGAGGCCCGCAAATATATGGAAAGCGTGGGCGCCAAGGCTCTGGCTTCGGGCGAGGTGCTGGGCCAGCGGCCCATGTCGCAGCGGCGCGACACGCTGAACGTCATCATGCGCGACGCCGCCGTGGCTGACATCCTGCTGCGCCCCCTGTGCGCCAAGCATCTGCCGCCGACCCCTGTGGAAGAAAGCGGGCTTGTGGACCGCTCGCGCCTGCTGGGTATCTGGGGCAGGGGCCGCACCGAGCAGCTGAACCTTGCCAAGGAATACGGCATCAAGGAAATCCCCACTCCGGGGGGCGGCTGCCGTCTGACCGAGCGCGAGAACGCCCGCCGCTACTGGCTGGTGCTTACGCGCTTGCCGGAGCCAAGCGCCAATGATTTTACCCTTGCCAATCTTGGGCGTCAGTTCTGGCACAGCGAGGGACAGAACCACTACTGGCTGTGCGTTGGCCGCAACAGCGCGGACAACGACCTGCTGGCCGCCGCCGCAGGGCCGGACGACCTGATCCTGCGCATGCGCGATATGCCGGGGCCACTGGCACTGGCCCGCAATGGGGCCTTGTGGCCCGAGGACGTGCTGCGCACCGCCTGTCAGATGACAGCCTCCTACGCGCCCAAGGCCGTGGCCACTGGGGGGGATGTGTTTGTGCGCGCCCGCCGTGGCGAGGAATTCACAGACATATCCGTTCCCACGCAGCGTTGCGAGGATCTGTGGAACGAACCCGCCTGGGACGAGATAAAGGGCGTTATCCGCGCTGAAGCGCGCGAACGGCAGGCCGCACAGGATGCCGCCAAGGCTGCAGCACGCGAAGCCCGCTACGAGGCCGAGCGACTTGAAGCCGGACGGGAAGACGATCCAACTGGTGCCTGATTGCCACGCAACGTTCACCATAACTTCTTATTGTTGTGCTTTTATGACACCTTAGGCCCCGGTTTCACCGGGGTTTCTGTTTGTGCCAGTCGCCAAAGTGCATGCTTTGCGTAATCTTGAGGGCACAGCTTTACAAAGATTGCGCATGTAGCTATATGAGTCCATTGCATCAAAAGAGCATTTTCATTGAGAGGTGCTCTGAGCGGGCCATGCCGCCGCATGGCTGGCCAACGTAGGATATGCGGTGCGAATTGCTTGCGCCATGCATGTTCCTGCAAGGCCTATGAGTAGACCGTTCATGCGCCCCCCAGCGGCGTCCGCCGGAGGATTTAAATGGATCACAAGGATTTGGAATACTTTCGCAAGCTTCTTTCCGACATGCTTGAAGAAGCGAAGCAGAAGGGTGACAGCACCCTGGAAGAACTGACGGATAGCAACGAAGTGTTTGCCGACCCGGCTGACCGCGCCACTGCAGAATCCGACAGGGCCTTTACCCTGCGCATCCGTGACCGTGAGCGCCGCCTGATCCGCAAGATCCAGGCAGCCCTTACCCGCATTGACGATGGCACCTACGGGATTTGCGAAGACTGCGGCGACGACATCAGCGTTCCCCGTCTCAAGGCCCGGCCTGTGACGCGTTTGTGCATCAACTGCAAAGCTAAACAGGAAGAAGACGAACACCTTCGCGGCGATTAACGTCATTTCTTTGCCTTAAAGGCACTGTTTTTGTTGCTTTCGGCCAGGCGGGCGCTGCGCTCGCGCACTCCCGCTTGCGCCTGACGGCATGCATGCTTCGGGCAGGCTCCCGGTGGTTCTGCTTTGCAGCGGGGGGCTGGCGAACTGGGTCTGCAAGACTTCCGGCCTGTTCGCAACGGTCGTACCATGCCAATGGAAAGAGCTGGCGAGGCTGTTACTCAAACCGTCTGCGCAATTATGCCAGCCTGCGGTCTGCCATCGGTTGCGCCTGGAACTGCGTTTGCCGCTGCATCTGCGCATGCGCTGGGGACGTTGTGCGGCCTTGTCTTCAACAGGGCAAGGTCTTCCCTGCCGAGCCCCTGCCGCGCTTTGCCGCCTTGCCCCTGTTTACTCCCCAGCCATTCACCTTGCCCCTAAGCCGGTTTTTTCTATGGATGCCCATCTTTTCCGCCGTTTTTGTGAAGACCTGACCCCCTTGCTCATTGGCGCAAGGGTGGAAAAAATTCAGGAACCTGCTGATGGCCTGCTGGCTCTCATGGTTTACAGCGGTGGGCGCAAACGGCAGCTTTGTCTGCGTTTTGGGCGCAAGGAACCGTTCTGCTTTATTACCTCACAGCGCATCAGCGTTGGCCGTGCGCCTTCAGCCCCCATCATGCGACTGCGCAAGTATGCCGCTGGTCGGCGTATTGTTGCCTGCGTGGCCCGTTGGAGCGAGCGCTGCTTGTGGCTGCTGCTTGGCGGCGGCGCAGAGGCTCTCCAACTGCCGCCATTGTCCCAACAGGGGCAGGGTGAGGCAGGCACGGAGCAATCTCCGCGTCTGACCTGGCTGCTGCTTGATCTGCGCGAAGGGCCTTCGCTCCGCTTTCTGGCTGAGAATGAATCGCCGGAAGACGAGCAGGCCGTCTGGCCGGAGCCTGCGCAACTGGCAGATGCCCTGAGCAACTGGCGGCAGTGGCCTGTGCTTACCCCCGCCCTGCGCCGCACCCTTGCTTGCCTCGAAGAACCGGAACAGTGGGCCTTGCTGGAAGACCTGCGGGCTGGCGGCGGTGATGTGTTCTGCTACGGCCCCTGCGCGCCTGCCTCCGACAATGCATCTGCAACGGCCATGCTGCGTCCAGTGCTCGCCATAAGCGCTTGGCCTCTGCCCCTGGAACAGCAAAGGGCCTTGCAGGGCAAGAATGCGGAGGCATCATCCATTGCTGAATTTTGCGGGCCGGATGTCCTGAATCTGACCGAACTGGCAGGGCAGGACATGGTGCTTGCCCGTCTGGCTCTGGATCAGGCGCGGGAGGCGGCCCAGCCTCTGGACAGGCGGGCGCGCAAGCTCGCAAAGCTGCTGGAAAAACTGCGCGAGGAAGAAAACCGCCTTGGCAGGATGATGGCTTGTCAGGCAGACGCTCTGGCGCTTCAGGCCGAATTGTGGCGTTGGCCTGCGGATTTTCGTGCGGTTGCCGTCACGGTGGAAGAAGGCCCGCACGGTCCGGCGCGGGAAATACCGCTGGATCTGCGCTACTCTGTGCGCGAGCAGATGGCCCGCCTTTTCCATTCGGCCCGGCGCGGGCAACGTGGCATGGAGCATCTGGCTGTGCGGCGTGCGGCGCTGGAAGACGAGATGGCCTCCTTGCGTCAGGCCCGACCCGGCAGCTGGCCTGGCAGCCTGTTGGGCGCCACTGCGGGCGCTGCCGATGAGGCGGCTTCCGCCGGGCGCGCGGCTGGTGCCGGCATGGCCGCCACCCTGCCCAAGAATGTGCAGATGTTCATAAGTTCAGATGGGTTTGTGCTGCTGCGCGGGCGCGATTCCAAGGGCAATCTGGCCGCGCGCAAGCTTGCTGCCCCGCACGATATCTGGCTGCATGCGGAAAACGGCCCCGGTTCGCACGTGATTATCCGCCGCGCCCACGGCGGGCAGGAAGTGCCGCCGCGCACCCTTGACGAGGCCGGGGCGCTGGCCGCCTGCAAAAGCTGGCAGCGCGACGCCGCCCGGGCACGCATACAGTATGCAGAGGTGCGTCACGTCAAACCCATGCGCAACGCCCCTGCGGGCACGGTGCGCATCGACAAGTCGCTGCCCTCGCGCGAGGTTCCCGTAGATCTTGCCCTTGAGGAAACACTGCTGCCCCGGTAAAGGGAAGCAAGCCCCACGGGCGCATTAGGGAGAGAGGTTTTCATGGATTTTACAGTTGAAGGCAAAGTTTTTCGGGCACGCGCCATTGATGCCCATGTGCTGGCAGTTGCCTCCTGGCAGGCATCTGCCCCGGATCAGGACATAGCTTTGGGCGGAGGCGCAACTCTGCGTATGCCCCGTGGCCGGAAGCATTGGCAGTGCGCTGTGGTTCGGCTTGAAAATGGCTGCGAGGTGCAGTTGCCCCTTCCGGATTCCTGTCCTGTTGCGCTCGGCGACTGCCTGAAGCTCGGTTGCCTTGGCCCGGCCTGCGTCGCAGAGGGCGGCGATGGCACGGCTCTGGAAGTCTATGCGGTGAGCAACCAAACATCGGGCTGGAAGCATGATTTTGTGGACGCAGCAGCCTTGATGAAACGTTGCGGCGTGAACCGCGTTACCGAATATGACCTGGAATCCTACCCTCTGAAAAAGGTCTGCAAGGTCAGCGTCATTGTCTTTCTGGTGGGGCTGGTCTGTTTCAGCTTTCTCATGCACCTGTTTACGGAAAGCATGGATGAGCTTGTGCGCCGTCTGCCCGAGGCCCTGTATATGAGCGCCAAGTTCGGCGGTATTGCCGCTCTGGTGGTAGCCGCAGGCGGCGGCCTGTACATGAAAAGCTCCAACGACTACAACCGGAAAAAGAAACAGGACAGCTATATTCAGCAGTTTGAGCAAGCCATGCTTGAGGCCATGCCGCAGCCTCCTGCATAATGTACTGTTCTTAAATTTGTCGGTAAGCATTTGCGCCGTCATGATGGGTCGTCCACAAGGCGGCCTTTTTTATATGAAAAGCATATAATTCCACAAGTACATAAAATTACAATTTTGTCTTGCTCGCAAGTCATGTTTGCGGAATTGTATCAATACTATGCCATTTTATGATGTCCTTGTATGTTTTATTAATTAATACAGAGTATTGAAGATTTATTGATGGCATGTAAACTGCAATATTCTTGTCACTTACAAGTTTACTCAAGCTGTGAAGATTCAAATGTTGAGCTACAGCTTGGGGCTATCCCCCTGACATGGCAGTGCTGGGAACAAAAATGATTGCAGGAGTGTGCGATATGCAAAAATGCAGATTATGGGTGTGCTGTTTTTTGGTTACTGCGGCGATGTTCATGGCTTCCGCCGCCGGCGCGGCGGATACTGTCATGTTGCAGCGCGAGGGGTGGGATCCCACCGTCAGACAGAGCCTCAATGAAATGTTTGTGCTCTATGGCAAGGGCAGCCCCAACTATAATCCTTCCATCCGGCCTTACGCTGTTTTTGATTTTGACAATACGGTTTCCATTCTGGATGTGGAAGAGCAGCTTGCAATCTATCAGCTTGAGCACATGCGCTTTGCCGTCAAGCCTGAGCAAATGTATGCAGTGCTGACCACCGGCGTGCCGGATATCAACATGGATCTGGGCAAGGAATTTAACAACCTCACGGTCGCCAAGGTTGCCGCAGATGCCGCTGCCGCATACAAACGGCTGTATGCGCAGGGCTATGTTTCCCCCGCCGGAGTTTACGGCGAAAAAATGCTGAAGATGCAGGCCAGTGACGACTGGAAGGAGTTTGCCACCAAGGCGCGCTGGCTTTATGACGCCATTGGTGACACCATGGATGTTTCTGTTTCCTATCCCTGGATTACCTACTGGTTTACGGGCATGACGCCCCAGCAGGTCTACGCCATGGCGCACGAGGCCTTTGTGCAGTACCGCAAGGCCAGCGCCGACCCTGCCTTCTGGCAAAAGCGCAAGTGGCAGAGCCCTGCAGCCTACAAGGGCAGCAAGGCCGGGCAGGTCGCGGTATCATACAAGCAGGGCATAACGGTATCGCCCGAGATTCAGGAGCTGTTTCACGCGCTTGAAGTCAATGGCTTTGACGCCTGGGTTTGCTCTGCCTCGTTTATTGATGTCATCTCAGCCGCAGTCAGTCCCGAAGTTTTTGGCATAGAAGGCGTGGACGGCGTACTTGCCATGACCAACAAGGAACAGAACGGCAAGTACATCAATGCCTATGATGATGATTTTCACGCGCAGACCCAGGGCAAGGGCAAAACATTGAGTATTTCAAAGCTCATTGCCCCCCTGTACCGTGGGCGTGGCCCCGTTTTTGTGGCCTTTGACTCTCAGGGTGATTTCAATTTTGTGAGCGAATACGCCGACACCGCCGTGGGCCTTGCGCTCAACCGCGCCCGCAAGGACGATGCCGGTATTCTTGCGGCCGTGGCCCTGTACCAGAATCAGAAAAAGCTCACCGTGGCCAAGGCTGTGCAGCAGGGCAATACCCGTTACCTCCTGCAAGGACGTAATGAAAACGGCGGATATTTGTGGCCCCGGCCCGAAGTGCAGCAACTGGGCAAGGACAAGCCTGAACTGCTCAGCAGCAAGGCCGAGGGCTGGTTGAAAAAGCTCGAAAGCGGCACCACTGTACCCGTGCTGATCAATGACGCTCCCAAGCTTACGGGCAAGCTCAAAACGTATGACGGGTATAAGTCCATACGTTAGAGGCTGGAGAATTGGATTTTTGCGGTGAGGCTTTACATCCTGACACATTACGTCAGGGGTTAGCTTGCGGTGAAGCCACGCGCGGTGCGCACTCCTGCGCGCAACACACGACAAAACAAAAGGCCGCCTCCGAAAGGAGGCGGCCTTTGACATGCAATAATGAAAAAGTAAGGGAGCTTACTTTTTCAGCACTTCCACCGTAGCAAGAGCGATCTGGAGTTCTTCGTTGGTGGGGATGATGATCACGGGGATCTTGCTGTCCGGCGTGGTAATGATGCGCGCGCCGGGCTTGCGGGTGCTGTTTTCTTCCTTGTTCAGCTTGATGCCGAAGGCTTCAAGGCCTTCGCAGACCATGGCGCGGACGATGTCGTCGTTTTCGCCGATGCCGGCGGTGAACACCAGGGCGTCCACGTTACCTTCAAGCAGGAAGAAGTAGGAACCAAGGGTCTTTTTGATGCTGCGCACGAGCAGCTTGAGGGCCAGCTCTGCGCGTTCGTTGCCTTTGTCCACCTGGGCATGCACATCGCGCATGTCGGTGTAGCCGCAAAGGCCAAGCAGGCCGGACTTTTTGTTCATCAGGGTGTCGGCTTCGGAGGGGCTGAGGCCCTTCTTTTCCATGACAAAGGGCACAATGGCCGGGTCAATGGTGCCGCAGCGGGTGCCCATCACAAGGCCTTCCAGCGGGGTGAGGCCCATGCTGGTGTCAAAGCACTTGCCGTTTTTCACGCAGCTCATGGAAGAGCCGTTGCCGAGGTGCATGGTGATGGAGCGCAGCTCGGAAAGGGGCTTGCCAAGGAACTCGGCAGTGGCGTTGGCAATGTACTTGTGCGAGGTGCCGTGGAAGCCGTAGCGGCGGATGCGCAGTTCTTCGTACAGCTCATAGGGCAGAGCGTACATGAAGGCTTCCTTGGGCATGCCCATGCCGAATTCGGTATCGAATACGGCCACGTTGGGAACGCCGGGGAAGAGCTTTTCAGCCACTTCAATGCCCATGAGGTTGGCGGGGTTGTGCAAGGGGCCAAGCACGGCGCATTCTTCCACAATCTGCTTCACGCGCTCGTTCACCAGCACAGGATCGCTCACGGCTTCGCCGCCGTGCAGCACGCGGTGGCCGATGGCGTAGATTTCGCTCTTGTCCTTGATAACGCCCTTGTCAGCGTCGGTCAGCAGAGCGATGACCAGTTCCATGGCTTCCACATGGGTGGGGAAGAAGGCCTCGCGAACAAGCTTTTCTTCCTTGTCCGTATCGGGGGCGATTTTGTGGGTGAGGCGTCCGCCTTCCTGGCCGATACGTTCGGCAAGACCGGAGCAGAGCACGCTGCGCGTGTCCATTTCCAGCAACTGATACTTGCAGGACGAAGAACCCGCGTTAATCACCAGAATTTTCATAACTCTTCCTTTCTTGAACTTGTTTATTCTGATCGCGGGCCGGCAGTCTGTGGCGCATGCCTTGCGTCAGTAATTTTTTTGCGGCGGCAGGCTTTGCACGGCGGCTTGCCCTCTCAGGCAAACCGCCGAAAGCTCATGTCAGCCGGGGCTGATTTTCTGTGACTACTGCTGCGCGGCCTTTTCGGCAGCGGCCTGCACCGCAGTGATGGCCACGGTGTTGACGATGTCGGGCACGGTGCAACCGCGCGAGAGATCGTTGACAGGCTTGTTCAGGCCCTGGAGCACGGGGCCGATGGCCACCGCGCCAGCAGCGCGCTGCACGGCCTTGTAGGTATTGTTGCCGGTGTTGAGGTCGGGGAAGATGAACACCGTGGCCTTACCGGCAACCTTGCTGTCGGGCATCTTGGTTTTGGCAACCGAGGGGTCGATGGCCGCGTCGTACTGCAAGGGGCCTTCCAGTGCGAGCTCGGGGGCCATTTCCTGCGCGATTTTGGTGGCTTCCACCACAACGTCCACGTCCGCACCCTTGCCGGAAGTACCGGTGGAGTAGGAAAGCATGGCAACACGCGGCTCAATGCCAAATACCTTGGCCGTGTGGGCCGAGGCAATGGCGATTTCTGCCAGTTGCTGCGCGGAGGGATTGGGGTTCACGGCGCAGTCGCCAAAGGCCAGCACGCGATCCTTGAGGCACATGAGGAAGACCGAGGAAACCACAGTGAATCCGGGCTTGGTCTTCACAAATTCAAAGGCCGGGCGGATGGTGTGGGCAGTGGTGTTGACCGAACCGGAAACCATGCCGTCGGCATCGTCCTTCTTGACCATCATGGTGGCAAAGTAGGTGGCGTCGGTCATGGTGTCGCGCGCCTGTTCAGGGGTGATGCCCTTCTTTTTGCGCAGTTCGTAGTAGGTATTGGCGTAGTCGTCAAACAGCTCGGATTTCACCGGGTCGATGAGGCGGGCCCTGGCAATGTCCAGACCAAAGGCGCTAGCCTTGGAGCGGATTTCTTCCACATCGCCCAGCAGGATGATTTCGGCCACATCGCGGCGCAAAAGGATATCCGTGGCGCGCAGGATGCGCTCCTCGGTGCCTTCGGCCAGCACGATGCGCATCTTGTTGGCCTTGGCGCGCTGGATCAGCTCGAATTCAAACATCATGGGCGTGATGCGGCTGCTGCGCTCGCCGCCGATGCGGTTTTCGATTTCCTTGCCGTTGACGTACTGTTCAAACAGGCCCAGCACGCTGTTGATCTTGCGCAGATCGCCCGGTTCAATGGGGGCGATGATGCTTTGCAGGGCCATAAAGGCCTTGTAGGTGTGGTGCGGCGTCAGCAGGATGGGCAGGGGCGAGCCTGTCCAGCCTTCAATGAATTTGCAGACGTTTTCGGAGGGACGGATGCCCCCGGTCAGCAGCACGCCCGCAATGTCGGGAGTAGAAGACGACAGGCGCGAGGCAATGGCTGCCAGGAGCACGTCGGCGCGGTCGCCAGGGGTGACGATGAGCTGGTCTTTGGCAATGTAGTTGAGCACATTGTCCACATGCATGGCGGCGATAAGGTAGTCGCCCACCAGCGCGTCCAGGCGCTTTTCGCCAAACAGCACTTCCGCGTCCAGGCCCTTTTTCACGTCAGCCATGGTGGGCTGACCGATGGTGGGGTCGTTGGGAACGGAGAAAATCAGGGCTGGGCTTTCCTGCGTGCTGAAATGGGCGCGCAGTTCGTCCAGTTCTGTCTGCGTGAGATTGCGGCGGTTCACAATGGTGGCAACCACGTCCAGCGCATAGGGTTCAAGGCTGTCCATGGTGATCTGGAGCGAATCACGAATATCTTCGGCGCTCACATTGTAGCCGCTGGTGACCAAGAGGACCGGGCAGCCAAGGTTGGCAGCGATTTCGGCATTGAGTTCAAATTCGAAAACCGGGTCTTTGGCAAGAAAGTCGGTGCCCACGCACACAACGAAATCATAGGTTTCCAGCAGCTTTTTGTACTTCTGGATGATGTTTTCGATGAGCAGGTTGCGCGAACCCTGATTGATGATCTGGCGAGCTTCGCGCTGGGTGTAGGCGAAAGTGTCGGCGTAGTCCATCTTGAGCTTGAAGTATTCAAGCATCAAATGGATGTCGGGGTCGCGGTCGTCCCACAGAGGTTCGTTGATGATGGGACGGAAAAAAGCCACCTTGCGCATGCTGCGGGTGAGCAGCTGCATGGCCCCAAGGGCAATGGCGCTCTTGCCCGTCATGGGCCCGGTGGCGGTGATGTATAGACCGTTGTGCATAGTGCCTCCCCTGCTGTGCCGGCAGGCTGGCGGTATTAACGCGAAAAGGGCGCGAGGGCATTCCTCGCGCCCAGGCCTTTAACCTTTGATCCCAAGCGTGTGACGTAGCCCGCGCCCGCAGCAACGGGCTGCCCCCCGGAGAGGAGCCAGATGCTGGCGGGCGCGGGTAGTCATAGCGTCAGACCTCTCTACTCGGCGCTGGTGCCGGGATAGGGCAGATCAGCCAGCTGCTTGAGCATGGCGTAGCGTTCAGTATAGGCTTCGGCCAGTTCGGCGCGCAGCTTCTTGGAGACTTCGGGAGCCATCTTTTCCAGAGAGGCAAAACGGGTTTCGCCGCCCAGGAATTCCTGAATGTCAGCAGAAGGAGCCTTGCTGTCGAGCTGGAAGGGATTCTTCTTTTCCTTGGCCAGTTCGGGGTTGTAGCGGTACAGGGGCCAGTAGCCGGAAAGAACGGCCATCTTGGCTTCTTCCTGGCTCTTGCCCATGCCCTTGCGCAGGCCCTGGTTGATGCAGGGAGCGTAAGCGATGATGAGCGAGGGTCCCTTGTAGGCTTCGGCTTCGCGGAAGGCCTTGAGCACCTGCTGCTTGTCCGCGCCCATGGACACGGAGGCAACGTACACATAGCCGTAGGTCATGGCCATGCGGCCAAGGTCTTTCTTGCCGGTGCGCTTGCCTGCGGCGGCAAACTGGGCCACGGCGCCAAGCGGGGTGGCCTTGGAGGACTGGCCGCCGGTGTTGGAGTACACTTCGGTATCCATCAGCAGCACGTTGATGTCGTCGCCGCTGGCGAGGACGTGGTCAAGGCCGCCGTAACCGATGTCGTAGCCCCAGCCGTCGCCGCCGAAGATCCACACGCTCTTCTTGGTGAAGAGGTCGTCCATGTGCCACAGTTCATGGGCCAGGGGGCTGTCAAAGCCTTCCAGGTTGGCCATGATCATTTCGCCGTACTTGCGGGAGCCTTCGGCATCGTCCTTGCTGTCCAGCCAACCCTGGAGGGCGGCCTTCAGTTCGGGAGATGCGGATTCTTCCTTCAGGGCTTCCTGAACCTTCATGGCCAGCAGACCACGGCGCTGTTCGTAGGCAATACCCATGCCGCAGCCGTATTCGGCGGCGTCTTCAAACAGGGAGTTGCCCCAGGCCGGGCCAAAGCCGTCCTTGTTGGTGCAGTAAGGCGTGGTGGGCGAAGAAGCGCCCCAGATGGACGAGCAGCCCGTGGCGTTGGCCACGATCATGCGTTCGCCGAACATCTGGGTGAGCACCTTGACGTAAGGCGTTTCGCCGCAACCGGCGCAGGCGCCGGAGAACTCGTGCAGGGGCTGCTGGAGCTGCGAACCCTTGACGGTGTCGCGAGCCATGAGCTCGTCCTTGAGCGTGATGTTGGCTTCGGCGAAGGCCAGATTTTCCTTCTGGGTGGGCATCTGGGTGTCAAGGGGCTTCATGACGAGGGCCTTGACCTTGGCGGGGCACACTTCGGCGCAGGAGCCGCAGCCCAGGCAGTCTTCGGTGTACACCTGGATGCGGAACTTCATGCCCTTCAGTTCTTTGCCAATGGCGTCCTTGGTCACAAAGGACGCGGGCGCGCCGGCCAGTTCTTCCTCGGTGGCGAGCACCGGGCGGATGGCGGCGTGGGGGCACACAAAGGAGCACTGGCAGCACTGGATGCAGTTTTCAACCTGCCATTCGGGCACGTCGATGGCGCAGCCGCGCTTTTCGCAAGCGGCGGTGCCGAGGGGCATGAAGCCAGCCGGATCCATGGCGGAGACGGGCAGCTTGTCGCCCTGCTGGGCCAGAATGGGACGCACAACGGCGCTGATGTATTCGTCGTCATCGCAGTGGCAGGCAGCGGCGCCTTCGGTGGCAGTGGCCCAGGAAGCGGGGTATTTCACTTCTTCCAGAGCGTCCATGCCCTTGTCCACGGCGGCAATGTTCATGTTGACGATCTTGTCGCCCTTGCTGCCGTAGGTTTTCTTGATGGATTCCTTGAGCAGGCCCACGGCCTTTTCAAAGTCAAGTACGTTGGCAAGCTTGAAGAAGGCGGTCTGCATGATCATGTTGATGCGGCCGCCGAGGCCCACTTCCTGGGCAACCTTGACGGCGTCCACGTTGTAGAACTTCAGCTTCTTGCGGGCGATGACGCGCTTCATGGAGGCGGGCAGGTGCTTTTCCATGTCGGCAAGCGACCAGTTGGAGTTCAGTACGAAGGTGCCGCCTTCCTTGATGCCTTCAAGAATGTCGTACTGGGTCACGTAGGCGGCTTTGTGACAGGCAACGTAGTCGGCCTTGGTGATCAGGTAGGAAGAGGTGATCTGTTCCTTGCCGAAGCGCAGGTGCGACACGGTGAAGCCGCCGGACTTCTTGGAGTCGTAAGCAAAGTAGGCCTGAGCGTAGAGATCGGTGTTGTCGCCGATGATCTTGATGGCCTGCTTGTTGGCGCCCACGGTGCCGTCAGCGCCGAGGCCGAAGAACTTGCACTGCACGGTGCCAGCGGGCACGGTATCGATTTCTTCTTCCACGTCAAGCGACGTGTAGGTGACGTCGTCGTTGATGCCCACGGTGAAGTGGTTCTTGGGCTGAAGGGCCAACATGTTGTCGTACACGGCCTTGGCCATGCCGGGGGTGAAGTCCTTGGAACCCAGACCGTAGCGGCCGCCCACCAGGGTGGGAGCTTCGCCCTTTTCGAGGAAGGCGGTGCACACGTCCTGATACAGCGGATCGCCAAGAGCGCCGCTTTCCTTGGTGCGGTCAAGCACGGTGATGCAGGTAACGCTGGAAGGCAGGGCGCGCAGCAGATGCTCGGTGGAGAAGGGGCGGAACAGGTGCACCTTCACGAGGCCCACGCGCTGGCCCTGTGCGTTGAGGTACTTCACGGTTTCTTCAATGACTTCACAGGAAGAACCCATGGAAACGATCACGCGGTCGGCTTCGGGGTGGCCCACGTAGTCAAAGAGGCGGTATTTGCGGCCAGTGATGGACTCGACCTTCTTCATGTTCTCAAGCACGATGCCGGGCACGGCGTCGTAGTAGAGATTGGAAGCTTCGCGGTTCTGGAAGTAAATATCGGGGTTCTGGGCGGTGCCGCGAATGTGCGGATGCTCGGGGTTCATGGCGGTGGCGCGGAATTCGGCCACCTTTTCCCAGTTCACCAGGGGGCGGATATCTTCGTAGTCAATGGTTTCGATCTTCTGCACTTCGTGGGAGGTACGGAAACCGTCAAAGAAGTGGCAGAAGGGCAGGCTGGAATCGATGGCGGAAAGGTGCGCAACGAGGGCCAGGTCCATGCATTCCTGCACGGAAGAGGAAGCCAGGAAGCAGAAGCCCGTCTGACGGGCGGCCATCACGTCCTGGTGGTCGCCAAAGATGGACAGGGCATGGGAGGCCAGGGCGCGAGCCGAAACATGGAAAACGCCGGGAAGCAGTTCACCGGCGATTTTGTACATGTTGGGGATCATGAGCAGCAGACCCTGGGAAGCCGTGTAGGTGGAGGTGAGGGCGCCGGCGGAAAGCATGCCGTGCACAGCGCCAGCGGCGCCGGCTTCGGACTGCATTTCGCGCACATTCACGATCTGGCCGAGCAGGTTTTTTGTGCCCTTGGCGGCCAACTGGTCCATGACTTCGCCCATGACGGACGAGGGGGTGATGGGGTAAATGGCTGCCGTTTCCGACAGAGCGTAGGCAATGTGCGCGGTGGCGTTGTTGCCGTCCATAGTTTTCATATGAGCCATCTGTTCCTCCTTGGCGCCCACAGGCGCGCAATGTTTTTACAAAATCAGCGTGGGTCGGATCGGCCCCTGAGATAAGGCCCCGCACTTGGCAGGGACGGGCAACGGCTAGTGCCGTGAAGTGAACACAAAATTGAGGCTGGGAGTGGAATCGTGGTAGAAAAACCCTACCCAATCCGCCTTTTCGCGTCCACCAAAAAAGCTTGGTATCACTTGTTTTGGAGCCTTGCTGCACACCCTCGTCTGCCCCGACGGAATGCGCGTTTTTGCGCTTACCATAAAATTGTTTGTTTGAACAGTTTAATCGTGGGCGCAACAAAAAAAAATGTGACAGGCGCAACATATGGAAAATAGTGATGAATTGTAAAATCTGGCAAGGTGGTTTGGGGCATGCCTGATGGGAAAACCTATGATGACAGCACGTTGGAATGCGCAGAGCAAATGAAAAAAATGTTACAAATGTTTCAGGGCAGAAAACCTGCGGCTTGTCCCTGATTCAATGTTACAGATTTTGGGTGATTGCGGGCTGACCCCTAGCTGCGCCTCCAGCGTTAATCGCCCTGCGGCAGTGTCGGAACTGATTTTGGCAGCGTCCGCAGGGTGGAGAAAACCAGTGCCCGCTGGAAGCGGGGGAGGAACCCTTTTGCAGGATTCCTCCCCCCAAAGCGTTCAGGTTCGTTCATCTCTGACGGGCATATTACAGCGAGAGGCCCATCTTGATGACCGCCTGCATGCCGCCTGTGGAGTTGACCACGTTGGTCACGCCGTTGCGGGCCAGCACCAGCAGGCTGTCATAGGCGCGCAGACCCGTATTGCAGATAATGGCAACAGGGCGGTCCTTGGGCACTTCGCTGATTCTGGCGGCGATTTCTTCCAGCGGCATGGCGTGCCAGTCGGGATGCTTTTCCTGCACAGCCTTACCTGCCGCCGCAGGGCGGGAATCAATAAAGAACACATGATTTTCGTTGCGTTTCTTCCACAAGTCCATGAACTGGTCGGCGGTCACGGGGGTGAAGCGCCCGGAGAGGGCGTTGTCGGCAACGTTGGCAACCACGTTGACCACGTCCATTGCCGAGGCAAAGGGCGGGGCGTAAGCGATTTCAAGGTTGGAGATGTCTTCCACCGTGGGCTTGGAGTATTGCAGGGCCGCAGCCACCGCATCAATGCGGGCCTTGAGCGAATCCGGGTCGGCGCAGGCGCCCTGAATGCCCAGCACCCGGCAGGTGGCCTTGTCCACCACCAGCTCAAGGCTCATCATGGATTTTTCGGGGTAGAAGTGGGCGTGGTCGAGCTGCTCTACGCTGACGCTCATGGCGTCAAAGCCTTCCTTGCGGGCACGTTCAACCGTAAGGCCCACGCCGCAGAAGGAAAGACCAAAGAGTTTGACGGCCCAGGAACCCACGAAGCCGGGGAATCTGGCATTGCCACCAGCAAGGTTGGTGCCGATGATACGGCCCTGACGGTTGGCCATGCTGCCCAGGGGCAGGTAGCCGACCTTGCCGGTGATAATGTTCTTGATGGCCACGCAGTCGCCGCCCGCATAGATGGAGGGGTCGGTGGTGCGCATGTGCTCGTCCACCACCACCGCGCCAAAGGGGGCCACTTCCAGCCCGGCATCCTTGGCAAGTTGCCCGTTGGGGATAAAGCCCGCAGCAAAGATCACCAGTTGGGCGGGGATTTCGCGCTTGTCCGTGACCACCTTGGTGACGGTGCCGTTTTCGCCTTCAAGGCGCAGCACTTTTTCAGAAGTGAACACGTCAACCTTGTGGGTCAGGCAGTCGTTGGCGGCCATGAGCGAAAGAGGCTGGGAAAGCACGCCGGGCAAAATCTGATCCATCATTTCCACAACGCTGACTTTCACGCCCCACATGTCGGCCAGGGCCACGGCAGCCTCAAGGCCGATGAAGCCGCCGCCCACAATGACCGCCTCGCTCACCTTGCCCTCCTGGCAAGCAGCACGGATGGCACCGGCGGCTTCAAGGCGGGTCAGGGAAAGCACGTTTTTCAGATCCTTGCCGTCAATGGGGGGAACGCGCGGGCTTGCGCCGGTAGCGAGCACCAGCTTGTCATAAGGCAGTTTTTCTTCCTTGCCGGAAACAACGTCCTTGACGAGCAGGGTTTTGGCTGCGCGGTCAATGGCCAGGGCGCGCGTCTGGGTGCGTACGGTGATGCCCTTCATATCGCGGAAAAATTCGGTGTCGCGCACAGTATGATAGGGTGTGGAGCGCAGATCGTCGAGATTCTGTATTTCACCGGACACGTAGTAGGGGATGCCGCAACCGCCGTAGGAAATGAAGACGTTTTCGTCCACAAGCATCACTTCCGCATCGGGCATGAGGCGCTTGCAGCGGCAAGCCGCCTTGGGCCCCAGGGCAACACCACCAACTACCAGAATTTTTTCAGACATATCCGGGCTCCTTAGTGAAGAGTTATGAGCAAATGAGCATTACTGAGATATATGAGCATTCAAGGCAAGAATGCAAGGACAATTCTTGTTTTTAGAAACAGCCCCTAACGCCCGCGAAAGCGGCGCTGATCGCCCACGCGCACGGTTATACGTTCATTATCCATATATTCCAGCAGGGCGATCAGATATTTGCGCGAAAGCCCCAGAAGTTCTTTCAGGCCGCTCACATCAAGATTGTCATGGGTGGTGAACCAGCCGCGCACACGTTCAAGAATATCGGCCAGGGCCGGTCCGTGGTAATACAGGCCGTCCTTGATCTTGACCAGTTCGCCAGCCTCGCAGAGCAGGCGCAGCACCGGCGCGGCCTCCTTGGGGGAAACGCCAAGCTCCTCAAGCACGTCCTTGGCGTTGGGCGGGGTCAGCCCTGCGCTGGCATGCGCGTCCAGCAGCTTCTGGCGCAGGCCTGCCTGATCGGCGGCCAGGCTTACCGTATGCGATTGCAAACGCAGCCCCTCGCCCTCGATGACCAGATCGCCCTGCTTGAGGGCCTGATCCAGCACTTTTTGCACCAGCTTGGGGGGCAGGTTGCGGCTCCAGCCCGTGCAAATGGCTCCACGGGTGAATCCGGGTTTGAGCGGCTCGCGGCGGTGCAGGTCAGCACCGCGCTCAAGGCTGGCGGCCAGCAGCTTTTCAAAGGGAATTCTGCCGATCCAGCAGCGGTTTTCCTTGTCCCAGCAGATGGCATCACCACGGGTGGAAAGCAGTTGCAGCGCCGCCTCCACAGCGGATCGGGCAAGGCCCGTCAGGGCGCGCAGCCGCGCTTCGTCAGCACCTTCGATGCCGCGCAGGGTCAGTGCGCCGCGTACAAGCGCAGCTCTGGCCTCATCGCGCGCCTTGGCTTCAGCTTTGCCCCCGCCAATGGTTTCTGCCGCATCGCGCAGCTCGGGCAGTTCCTGCAACAGCCGCATCTTGTCGGCCAGTTCCGGATCTTTGGCGCGCAGTTCGGGCGGCAGAGGGCTGACCAGCAGCCCGCCAGCAACCGTGCGCAGGGGCGAATAGGCCCGCAACACGCAGTGGTCGCCAAATACGCCCACCATGGGTTCCTTGAAACGCAGTTCCGCCAGAGCAGTTTCGCCGGGGGCCAGCTTGTCCCTGTCGCGAAAGACCACCCGCGCTGCACATTCGCGCGTACCGTGGTGAAAGTGGATTTCCACCCTTTGGCGCATGGCCCTTGGGGCGGAAGAAAGGCAGGTGAGCCGGACCAGCCAGCGGTTGGAGGGGAATAGTTCACCGGGGCGGGCCAGCACAAAGCCGCGCTCGATTTCTTCCACATCCAGCCCCTGCACATTGACGGCGCAGCGCTGGCCCGGCTGCACCGACTCGGCGGCCTTGCCATGACGTTGCAGCCCCCGCGCGCGGGTGGGCAGATCGGGCGGCATGAAGCGCAGTTCATCGCCAAGGTTGCACGCGCCGGAAATGACAGTGCCTGTCACAACGGTGCCATGCCCCTTCATGCTGAATACGCGATCCACCGGCAGGCGAAAAATATCACTGCGCCGTTGGGCGGGCAGCTCGGCAGCCATGCGCGCAAGGTGGTCGCGCAGCGTGTCCACGCCCTCGCCAGTGGTTGCGGAGACGGGGAAGATCGGCGCACTCTCAAGAAAAGTGCCTTGCAGGAATCCGTGTACTTCTTCCTGCACCATTTCGAGCCAGTCGGCGTCCACCATGTCTGTCTTGGTGAGGGCCACAAGGCCGGTGCGTATGCCCAGCAGGGAGCAGATTTCAAGATGTTCCCGCGTCTGGGGCATGATGCCTTCGTCTGCGGCAATGACCAGCATGACAAAGTCCACGCCTGCCGCGCCAGCCACCATGTTTTTGACAAAGCGTTCGTGCCCCGGCACATCCACGATGCCCAGCCGCTCGCCACCGGGAAGATCAACCCAGGCAAAGCCAAGTTCAATGGTGATTCCCCGGCGTTTTTCTTCTTGCAGGCGGTCGCAGTCAATGCCTGTAAGCGCCCGTACCAGCGATGTTTTGCCGTGATCTATATGCCCTGCCGTGCCTAGCACTACTGCCATAAAAGCTCCTTGGTGGTCTTGGGCCGAGTTTACACTCTGGCAAGCGCCTTTGCAAACAGCGACCGCCCGGAAATGTAAAGGGGACCCCTTGTGTAAAGGAGTCCCCTTGAAAATGGCAAAAACGGATTGAGGCGTTTAGGCTTCGCCCTGTTCCCTGGCCTTGATGAGGGTCATGGCCCTGTGGGCCAGCTGGGTCACTTCCGGTTTGGAAATCTGGTCGTCCGCACCCACGCTTACGCCCTTGTGGCGCAGCTTTTCAGTAATGAGTGAGGAAAAGAGCAGGACCGGCAGTTTTTTGAGCACGGAGTCTTCCTTGATGCGCAAGGTGAGATTGAGGCCGTCCATGACCGGCATTTCGATGTCTGAAACCACCACATGCACAAAGTCTGTGATGGGGCGGTTGCCTTCTTCGGCGCTCTTTTTGAAATCCAGCAGACGATCCCAAGCCGCGCGTCCGTTGGAAACAACTTCAACGGTAAAGCCCGCCTTTTCCAGCAGGTCGCGCTGCATTTCGCGGATAAGGGCGGAGTCGTCGGCCACAAGGGCGCGGTAGCCTTCATTCGTCCAGTCTTCACCCAGATCGTCAAGGCGCAGGCCCAGCTTGGGATTGAGGTTGGCGACCACCTTTTCAAGGTCGAGCAGAAAGATGATGCGGTCTTCAAGTTTGACCACGCCGATGACCGTATTGTTGGATACGGCGGCAACGTACTTGTTCGGCGGTTCAACCTGCTCCCAGCTGATGCGGTGGATGCGGTTGACGCCGGAAACCATGAAGGCCGTGGTGACGTTGTTGAACTCCGTCACAATGGTTTTGGGCTGTTCTTCTTCCGCAGGATGGGTTTTGCCCAGCCACATGGCCAGATCCACCAGCGGAATAATGCGCGAACGCAGGTTGAAAGCACCGAGCACGCTCGGGTGCTGCACTTCGGGCAGCGCCGTCACCTTGGGCATGCGGATAATTTCAAGTACCTTGGCCACGTTGACGCCATAGTAGCCGCGATAGGGCTTGGCGGGAACGGGTTCGCCATTTTCGTCCAACTGCGGCGCATCGGCAGAAGGAGGGGTGAATTCTTCAAGATAGAATTCCACCACTTCCAGCTCGTTGGTGCCGGCTTCCAGCAGAATATTGGTCTGGGCCATGCTGCCTCCAGAAAAGTACCGCTTCAGGAGCAAACGGGATTAAAGCGACTGCAGCCACAAATGAGCCGCGTCAATAAGACTTTTCGGCGTAGATGCGCCAGCCGTTAGACCTGCACGATTTTTTTGCGAAAATTTTTCTGCGGCCAGTTCTTCGACACGCTCCACAAGGTAGGTGTCGATGCCGTTCAAAGCGGCCACATCAGCCAGTCTGCGGGTGTTTCCGCTCTGCCTTCCGCCTATGATTACCATGACATCCACACAGGAGGCAATGTTGCGTGCCTCCTCCTGCCGCTCGCGGGTGGCGTCACAAATGGTGGAAAGCACCACAAGGTCAGCAATGCGCGTGCGCAGATCTTCCACAATTTCCTGAAATATCTGACGATCCTGAGTTGTCTGCGAAGCCAGTACATAGGCCTTGTTCTCGGCGAGGTGCAGGGATTCAAGCTCTGCCGCCGTGCCGAACACATGGGCCGGGCCGCAGGCGTAAGAAACCAGCCCGCGCACCTCTGGGTGATCCGCCTCGCCAAAGAGCAGCAGGGTTGCACCATCAGCGGTGGCCCGCCCGATGGAAAGCTGGGCTTTTTTTACCTTGGGGCAGGTGGCGTCCACAATGTCGGCCCCGCTTTGTTTGACCTGCTCCTCAACCTGCCGGGTGATGCCGTGGGCGCGGATAACCGCCACATCGCCGGGGTGCAGTTGCGCGGCTTCCTTGACGCAGACCACGCCGCGCGACTCATACTCCGCCAGAACCTGCGGATTGTGGATGATGGGGCCAAGGGTACAGATGCGGGTCGTCTCGGGGGTGCCCCCCTTGCGCTCCAGCGCAGTGTTAAGTTTTTGCAGGGCCAGGCTTACGCCCATGCAAAAGCCCGCTGTCTTGGCGCGGTAAACATCCATTACGGCTCTCCTTCAAGGGGGGATTTCAGGGGTGGGGTCGTGCTGGCACTGTCCCTCGTCTGATCCCACCCACCAATAAAAAAAATTATCTGTATGTAATACTGTATTGCAGAAGCGCAGCAAACGTAACCATATGCGCCTTTGTTCCTTGCTAGCCGGGGCTTCCCAGAAAAATATCCAGTAACTGGTCAAGCTCTTCCCAATCATTACAGCGGCACAGCTCCTGACGCAAGGCCCTCGCGCCGGGCAGAGTGCGCACGTAACGCGGCACCACGGAGCGCATTTTCCACAGGGCGGCCTTGCCGGGGCAGTGGGCGCGGGCAAGCTCCAGATGCCGGGAAATCATGGCCCGCAAGCGGGGGGCATCGGCCTGAACCGGGGTGTTTCCGGCCAGCAGGGCTGCGTGGTCGGCAAAGATGGCGGGATTGTGCATGGCCCCACGGGCGTACATGACACCGCTGGCCCCGGTGCTTTTAAGGCAGTTCACGCCGTCTTCCGCGCTAAAGAGATCACCGCTGGCAAGCAGGGGGATTGTCAGGCGCTGGGCCAGCATGGCAATGGCTTCCCATTGCGCGGTGCCGCCAAAACCCTGACGGGCTGTGCGGGGGTGCAGGGTCAACCAGCCAGCGCCCGCATCCTCAAGACGCAAGGCCAGATCGGGCAGCACCGGGCGGGTGTCGTCCAGCCCCAGGCGCAGTTTGAAGCCCACGCGTCCACGGCCTGCGGCCTCGATCATGGCGCGGGCCACGGCAAGCACGTTCTCCGTGTCGCCCAGCATGGCCGCGCCTGCACTCTGGCGCAAAACCTTGGAAACAGAACATCCCATGTTCAGGTCAAACCAGCCAAAGCCGGACTGACGCAACAGCTCCACCGCTCGCCCCAGAAAGGATGCCTCCGCGCCGAAAAGCTGCACCACCAGCGGCTGATCTTCGGGCAGGGTCATGAGCAGCTCGTTGGTGCCGGGGCTTTCATAAACAAGCCCCTTGGCGCTGACCATTTCGGTAACACACACGGCTGCTCCGTATTCGCGGCAGAGCAGGCGAAAGGGCAGATCGCTGTACCCGGCCAGCGGGGCCAGCCAGGGGTGCTCGGGGCCAAAGGCCAAGGAATCCGGGTTTGCGGGGCAGGTGGGCAGTTGAAAAACCTTGGTCACGGGCGCTCCTTGATCTCGCGCGGCGGTTCGGTGGAATTTTCCGCAGGGGCGGTTTGTTCGGCAGGCAACACGTTGCCTTGGAGATCCAGCGCCACGCGGGCAGACTGCGCCATATACTCCGGACCAGGGCTGGCGGAAGCAGGCGGGGCTGCCTGCACGGTTTGCTCTGGCTGCGCCTCGGTTGCATCTGCGTCTACGGTCGCGCACTGGGCATCGCTGCAAGCAAAGCGGTTCAGCATGGCTGCCGCCAGCCGCAGGCCTTCGCCCGTGGTGTCGGCCACAAAGCCGTTGCTGAGATAATCCAGAAGGCCTGTGCGCCGCAAGATGGTACGCACAGAGGGGCTGCCCACCACCAGAATGACCGGCAGGCTACGGGCATAACAGCGTTCAATAAATTGCGAAAGCGCATGCGCCCCTGACGCATCAATCCAGAACACGCGCGAAAGATGCAACACCACAAGTCGGGTTGGCTCGCTGTCCTCGGCATACAGCAGGCGTTCAAGCTCGTGGATGGCCCCGAAAAACAGGGTTCCTTCAATCATGTACACGGTGACGCCCTGCGGCAGTTCGGCGGGGCCTTCGCGCAGCAACGGGTCGCCCTTGTGGAGCCTGTTCACACGCGGGTGGGCGGTCTTGTAAATAAACAGCGTGAGGGAAAGCATCACGCCGATGAAGATGGCTTTTTCAAGATCAAACAGCAGTGTGGACAAAAAGGTGATGAGCAGCACGGCCCTGTCCACGCTGGTCGCCACAACGCAGAGGCGGATGGCGTCAATGTCTATCATCTTGAAGGAAATGAGCAGCAGTATGCCGCTCAGGGCGGGCAGCGGCAGCCAGCTTATGAGCGGAGCCAGCACAAACAGCAGCGGCAGGGCGAGAATGCCCGAAAAAACCGTGCCCATGCGCGTTCTGCCGCCGGATGTGACCACAAGGGCGCTACGGGTAAAGGAACCGCAGCCGGGGATGCCCGAGGTAAGGCCAGCGGCGATATTGCCGAGGCCCTGACCGATAAGTTCCTGGCTGCCGTCAAACGCATCGCCCTTGATGTTTGCCAGTTGTTTGCCAATGGCCAGTGATTCCACGGTACCCAGCAGGGCAATGGCCAGCGCGGGCATGAACAGGTCGCGCACCGCGTCCAGATCAAAGGAGGGCGGCAGGGAAAAGGGAGGCACAACGCTTGGGATGGCCCCAACCAGCGGAACGCCCCTTTCGTCCACGCTGAACACGGCGGCAAAGAGCGTAATCACGCCGAGCGCGGCCAGTGATGCGGGAAAGCGCGGCGACAGGCGCTTGAATGCCACGGTCAGAACAATGGTACCAACGGCAATGCCGAGGCTCCAGTAATTGATAAAGGGCAGGCCGTGCAGCGCGCCGAACATCTGGTTGAAAAAGCCCGAGGGCTTGGGGCCGGTGAGGCCCATAGCCATGAAGAGTTGCCCTGCGGCAATGAGCAGCGCTGCGCCGGTGGAAAAGGCCACCATGACCGAGTGAGAGATGAAATTGACCAGATCGCCCAGCCGTGCCAGCCCCATGCCCAGCTGGATAAGACCGCACAGGAGCGCCATGCCGAAAATATAGGCCATGCGCGATTCTTCGGGCATGGTACTGATCAGTTCTCCGCCCACGCTGATGGTTGCTAGGGTGGAAAAAATAATCATGGAGATGGCGTTGGTGGGGCCAGCGGCCATAAATCGGGATGATCCCCACAGGGCGGCCAGCACCACGGGCAGCATGCAGGCGTAGATGCCGTACTGCGGGTGAACCCCGGCAATAATGGCGTAGGCCATGGCCTGAGGCACAGCCATAGGCGTCACGGTAAGGGCCGCCGTCATGTCCGCCTTGAAATCCTGGGCGGAATAGTTCCTGATGGTCTCAAGAAAGGGAAAAAGCCGGGCGGCTCGCATGACTAATCCTCGCGGGTTACATCGTCCTCAAGGCGCAGCACATCGTGCCCAAGGGCGTAGTGCATCAGGCGTGGCCGGTCTGCGGATTTTTTAAGCGAATTGATAATGCGCGTCATGCGGCGCGTACCTTCAAGCACGCCGCCAAGATGCCCGGCCAGTTCGGTGAGATCGTTGCGGGCGAGCGCGCGTTCCAGCTCCATGCCCAGCATGCGCCCGCGCGAATTTTCAGGAAACTCGGCCAGCAGCTCGCGCGCAAGGCGCAGACTGCGCGCCTGATTGGCGTCCAGATCTTCCACCAGTTCGCCGCAATATTCCGCCTGATTGCGCATGACGTTCAGGGCGTTGTTGCCATAGTGGGCCATGGCTCCGGCGGCTTTTTCCAGCGTGTCGCGGGCAACGGCCACGCGGCGGCCCACAGTGAGCGAAACAATGCTGGCACATTTTGAAAGAAAACGTTCGTCAAAGCTTTCAAAGCCATACTCACGTTTGGTATACAACATTACCAGGCCGAAGGGAGGCTTGTTGCTGCGCTCACGCAGCACAAAGGCCAGGCGCGAACGGTAGCCTTCCTTGTAGATGATGCAGTCAAAGGATTCGCCGCCCATGGCCAGGGCCTGAAGGTTGTTTGACACCACATAGCGGGCGTGACCTTCAAGAATGGCGCGCATCACGGGGTGTTCGCGCAGGCCTTCCTCCAGCATTGGGGCCACGATGGGAATGCTGCCGCCGTCCACCTGATTGGCCGAGCGCGCCACCCATTCGCCATTGGCATTGCGCAGGCGGCACACGTACATATCGGCGTATAGGGCGTGGACAAGAATTTCAGCGCTTTGCCGCAGCACTTCCCCGGGAGGGGCCATGCGGTCGGCAATGGCAAGCAGATCGTTGGAAACGCGCAGCAGCATTTCGGTATCGTTCTGCATGGCAGATATGGAGGTGAGCAACATGAGCAGGCAGCGCCAGCTGCGCATGGGCACCCCGCGCAGGCAGGGGTGATAGCCGGTGTTGAGAGAGCGCTTGGCGGCGGGCAGCAGGGCAATGGCTGCGGCGCGCATTTCGGGCGGCGCATATTTGAGGAGTCGCTTGATTTCTTCGCGAATGTATTCTGGCGAATGCTGGGACACGGTTTGCTCCATTTCCCCGGGGTGCCTGGTTGGCTGGCAGTGTGGGGAACCGGCGCGGCTATGCGCGTATTAAGACGTTGTTGCCCGGGCTGAACCGCCTGATTCCCAGAGAAATGACCACGTTGGGCGCTCTTTTGAGGCCCGCGCGATGGCGCTCGCGCGCATGGCGTGCAAGCCTTTTTTCACAGAAATAAGTATAGGTGGGAAAAAAGGTCTGGTCAACGGTAGCTCATAAAAGGGGCCGTCTGTTCTGAATTAAAGTACACATTTTGTAAAGTGGTTTGTCAGGGACGTGTGGAGAATTGGCAAAGGAATTGCAAGAAGTGTTGCGGAAGATTCTCGGCTGTCGGATTTCCGACGCTATATTCTGCCTGCGGGCAGGGTGCATGAGATCAGCCCTACAACCGTCAGACGGCGGCAGGCCCAAGGCCGTGCCGACGCCCACGGGGATGCCCATGAAACAACGTAACACACTATTGCTCATATCGCTCGGCCTTGCCGCCGCCTTGCTGGTGCTCGGTCTGCTGGCCGGTTTTGTGCCGCAGAGCGAAGGCCCGGAACTGCGCCGCCGCGCCAGCAGTATGGTGGCCCGCCTGCGTCCGGAAGACATGCCCGTTCCCATTCAGGCGCAGGGCGACGGCATACGCCAGTGGGCCGTGCGCGGGGCGGTGGAACCGCATTCTGAACAGACATCCGGGGGTAGACCGCAGACGCGTCTGGCTGCCGATGCCAGCACATCTGCCCGCCCGGTATCCGGTGCTGACAAAACGCAGGGGACATCCTCTGCTACGGACCCTGCTACGGGTAAGGCTACAGATCAGGCTTTGGTCAGGCGCATTGTTTCCTTTGGCCCGGACGGCGTCATCCTTGATACTGGCGAACCCTCATTGGCCTTTTCCGGCGATGCGCAGGGCGATTTTGCCCCGCTGCTGGCTCTGGACGGCGTTTCCATTCCGCTTCTGGTCAGCAATCAGCCCCGTGATTACGGCGACGCCCTTGATGCGGCGGGCCTCCCACTGCGCTGGGTGACGCCCATGGCCATGATGGCGGGCTATTCGCCTCGCGTGGTGCGCAGGGCTGCCATTGAAGTGCTGCGCCACGGTGCTGTTTTTGATAACTTTGTGGGCGATATTGACGATAACGACATGGAAAAACTGCAGGCCAGAGCCCGCCGGTATCAGAACCTGGTGGAGAATTTTTCGCGTCGCTACAATTTGAGCACCGAGCTTGTGTACGCCATCATTCACAGCGAAAGCGACTTTTCGCCAACCCTGGTCAGCAACAAGTCGGCCATGGGCCTCATGCAGGTAGTGCCGGATACTGCCAACGACGAGGTGCACAAATACCTTTACGGGCGCATGGGCGATGTGGGGTTTGAAGACCTGCGCGTGCCCGAAACCAACATCCGCTATGGCACCACCTATCTGCACATCCTGTTCACCCGGTATTTTTCCGGGGTGCACAATCCTCTGGCAAGGGAATATTGCGCAATTGCCGCCTACAATATGGGCCCGAACCGTTTTTTGCGGCTCTACGGCAAAACCGTGGAAGAAGCCGTGGACACCATAAACGCCATGACGGTTGACGCTTTTTACAGGGATCTTGCCACACGCCTGCCTGCCCGTGAAACCCGTTTCTACGTTGCCCGGGTGCAGCGAATGAAGGCCCAGTACGCCTCGCTGCGCTGATGCGGATTTACCTTGCATCGGGGGCGCGCAAAGCGCCGCCCAAGAGGGAATTTCAGCGAAAAATGGTTGTGGTGCCTATAAAAACAACGTACATGTTCTTCAACGCCGAGCCCCAACTCTATGCCCGGCATTTATTAGAGGAGTGGTCACAACCATGCGAATCCGTTTTTTTATGCCGCTGGCTCTGCTGCTGAGCTTCATGCTTTTTGCCTGCCAACAGGGCGACAATAACGCCCAGCCCAAGGTGGCGGTGGTGGATATGGCGCGCGTGATGCGCGATAGCGAACCTGGCAAGGCCGGCGTGAAGTTCCTTGAAAGCCTTCAGGGCGACATGCAGACCAGGCTTAACGACATCCAGCAGCGCCTGGAAGCCAACCCCAAGGACGCTGAAGCGCAGAAAGAGCTGCAGGCCGTATACATGTCTGCCCAGCAGCGCATGCAGGTGGAACAGCAGAATGTTGTAAACCTGCTGTATGATGCCATTCAGCGCGTGATCAATACCTACCGCACTGAAAAGGGCTATGCCGTCATCATCAGCAGTGAAGCTGTCGCCGCTTTTGATTCCAAGAGCGACGTGACCAATGAAGTGCTGGAACTTGTGAACAAGCAGAAGCTTGATTTCAAGTCTGTGACGCCCGAAGCTGAAAAGGCTCCGGAAGCCGCCGCCCCCAAGGCCGAAACGCCCAAGGACGACAAGGCTGCCAAGGCCAAGAAGTAAGACAGATTCTTTCGGCTGTATTTGACGGCTGAATGTTTGCTAAAGCCCTTCGTCATTGACGGAGGGCTTTTTTATGGTCTGCATGCGGGGTTGAGAGGAGGGAGCTGAAAAACTGGCGGTGTCGAACCTTTGGCAAAGGGTTGGCAATTGTTTGAAGCAGATGATATGATTTTTGTAATATTCTGTAATTGTACATTTTAAAAACTGTTTGAACGACCAAACAGTTTTTACTGGACAAGGTGGACAAGCCGCGCCATAGTTTCGCCGTCGCCAGCCGGGTATGCCGGTGGGTGAAAAACGCATCCGAATGGAAAAGGTTGATTATGTTTCAAGCGCTGTTTGCCGTCATGCCCGTATTTCTGATTATTGGCGCGGGTGTTCTTTTGCGCAGTCGCGATGTCTTGCCCGAAAACGCTGGCCCTGTTCTTGGCATTTATGTACTCAAGCTGGCTTTGCCGTTGCTGATTCTGCACCTGCTGGCCGGGGCCAGCCTGGCTGATCTTGGGCACTGGGCTTTCTGGGGGGGCATTCTTGGCTCCCAGCTTGTGGTGTACTGCCTTGGTTATGTGGGCGACAGGATTTTTTGTCGGCGCGGCGTGGGGCCGGGCGTTATTGCCGGGCTTTCCTGTTCCGCCTGCAATGCCGCCTTTGTGGGCCTGCCCATCGTGTCCAATTTGTTCCCCGGCAATGCCACGGCCATGCTCATTGCCGGTCTGTGTACCCTCACGCCCAATGTGGTCATGATAATCGGGCAGTCCCGTCTGGATGCGCTGGCCGGGTCGCTGGCCTGGGACGGCGGCAATCCCCTGAAGTTTGTAGGCAAGCTTCTGAAGGTTTTCATCCTCGGCAACCCCATTCTGCTTTCGACACTGGCTGGCATAGCGCTTTCTGCCTCCGGGCTTGGCCTGTGGGCACCCCTTGACCGCGCGGTGAGCCTTGTGGGCTACACGGCGGCCCCCTGCATGCTGTTGGCTCTGGGGCTGGATTTGCGGCAAAAGCTGGTAGTGGCGACGCGGCAGGCGCACGGACACGCCTTTGCGCGGCAAACGTGGTTTATTCTCTGCAAGCTGGTTCTGCACCCGCTGCTGTGCTGGGTCATGCTGGCGGCCTTGGGGGTTTCCGGCCTGTGGCTCGTAATCAGCGTAATCATCAGCGCCACGGCCACGGCTCTGGTAGTGACGGTCATCGCCGAGGTGTACAGCGCCGTGCCGGAAGAAGCGGCCCTTACGGCGGTGGTCGCCAACGGACTGAGCATTTTTACCCTGACAGGTTTTGTATGGGGTTTTCAGATCTTGGGCATGGTTTGAGCCGGGCCTTGAAATTTGAGGAACGAAAAGCGGGCTTTGTTCTCCGGCGGTGATCCGGGGAGCAAAGCCCGCTTTTTTTATGGTTGTGCGGCTGCGGCAGATAAAAGTTGACCTGCCACTGGCCCGCAATCAGGCAAAGTTGGCTGCGTGGTAGCTGCTACGCACCAGCGGGCCGGAAAACACATGGCGCAAACCCAGTGATTTGCCGTAGGCGGCGTACTCGTCAAACTGCTCCGGCGTCACATAGCGGTCGAGCTTGTGGTGCTGGCTTGTGGGCGGCAGATACTGGCCGATGGTCACAATGGAGCAGCCCACGGTGTGCAGATCCTTGATCACCTCAAGCACCTGCGCGTCTGTCTCCCCCAGCCCCAACATGAGGCCGCTTTTGGCCGTCATGCCGCAGTCGTTTACGCGGCGCAGCAGTTCCAGACTTTGTTCGTAGTCGGCCTGTGGGCGCACCTGCGCATAGAGCGCGGGGTGCGTTTCCACATTGTGGTTGATGATATGCGGTTTGGCGTCCATGACCGTGCGCAGGGCATCGGCGTTACCCTGAAAATCGGGGATAAGCACCTCAACGCTGCTGTCGGGGAGAGCTTGCCGTAGCGCCGTAATCACTGAGGCAAACTGGGCGGAGCCACCATCCGCGAGGTCGTCGCGCGTCACAGACGTGACAACCACATGCCTGAGCCCAAGCGTCACGGCGGCCTGAGCCACGCGCTGCGGTTCCGTGGGGTCGGGGGCGCTGGTCTGGCCGGGGTGGATATTGCAGAAGCGGCAGTTACGCGTACAGGTTTCACCCAAAATCAGAAATGTGGCCGTGCCGGAAGAAAAGCATTCCTGCCGGTTGGGGCAGTTGGCCTCCTTGCAGACGGTGGAAAGCCCCTGCTCGTTCAGCAGGGCGGAAGTGGTGAAAAAGCGTTTGTCGGAGGCCAGCGGGCGGCGCAGCCATGCGGGCTTGCGCAGAGGGGCGCTGGCAGAACCGGAATTGTCGGAAGAATCGGGTTGGGTCATCTGTTTCGTCCTTGCTGTGGCACCTGCGGCGGCAGAATCCGCAAATGGCCAGAACTGGTGTTGGGCTTGTGATTTGATTCGTCCTGCATCCCGTTACGGTTGGCCCACGAGCAGGGCTTCGCAGGCTTGCGCCGATTGCAGGGGCGGCAGCGGTTGGCTGAAAACTTCGCAAAAGGCTTCAAGAAAGCAGGCTTTCACAGCGTCCATAGCAGCCGGGTCGCCAGCTTGCTCCCGCTGCACCGAGGTTGCGGTCACGCCGTCAAGGCCGCAGGGGGTGATGATGTTGAAAAGGGAAAGATCCCTGTCCACATTCATGGCCAGACCGTGCAGGGTCACGTGGCGCTGCACGGCAATACCCAGAGATGCAATCTTGCTGCCACCCACCCATACGCCGGGAAAGCCCGACTTGCGGGCCGCTTCAATGCCAAAGCGCCGTACCGTGCGGATGGCGGTTTCTTCAACATCATTGACATAGGCCCGGACGCCGCCGGAGCGTTTTTTCAGGTTGATGATGGGGTAGGCCACCAGCTGACCGGGAAAATGGCAGGTAATATTGCCGCCGCGCGTGCTGTGCACGACATCCACCGCCGAACCCCACAAGCTGGCGAGGTTGGGAGGCAGATTTTCTTGACCGGAGTTTTTGCCAAGGGTGACGGTGGGCGGATGCTCCAGAAGCAGCAGAATGTCGTCGCCGCCCTGAAGCACGTATGCCTGCGCATGTTTTTGTATTTCAAAGGCCTGCTGATAGGCGGTGCAGCCGAGATCAAATGCGTACATGTGAGCCTTGGGCATTGGAGGTTGAGGCAAAAAAAGCCCTCATAACGGCTTGCGGCCTCGGCGTCCAGCGTTTGCGGCGCGCAGCGGCGGGCATGCCGCCGTGCCGGATCAGCCGCAGAGGAATCAGGCCAGATCGCAGGGCGTGGAAGTCTGGGAAAGGTAAACAAGCTCCTCGGTCATTTCCAGCAGCTCGGACAGAATGCCCCCGCCATTCATGGGGTGCCCGAACAGCGATTCGCGTTGGTGGTCAAGGCCGCGCTTGTCAATGGCGTCCGGCATGGTGGGGGAGAGGGTTTCCGCAAGGCGGCAGGCCAGAAAATAATCTTCCGCTCCGGCGGCAAACAGGCCTTCAAGCTTGGCAAAGCGCGGGGCCACTTGCTGCCAGTAGGCCAGCGCCGCCGCAGACGGTTCAAGGCTCGCCGCCGTGCACAGGGCCGCGTGCAGGTTGTTGCAGGCGGCGCCGGGCAGGCCCGTGCGCCAGCCCCACAGCCAGTGGGTGCGCCCAAAAAAAAGATGGTGGGCCACAGCCAGGTCAAGCAGCTCGCGCATGTGGCGCAGTGCGTCCAGCAGGGGGCCGCCCGAGCCTTGGGGCCAGGCGGCGCATGGGTGGCGCAACTGCCACAGGGGAACATCCTCGCGCGCGGGTTCAAGGCCTGTCATGCTGCGCAGCAACTGGGCCAGCCACGCGTTGGCATCGGGGCTGTGCGGCGTTTCAAGGTGCGAGTAGCTCAGCACATAGCGCCCCTGTCCGTAAGCTCCAGTCACGGCCATGGGCTGACCTTCGAGAAAATCTGCCGAGAGGTTCAGACCGTACAGGTCGCGCCAGTGAGAAAAAACCTTGGCGGGCAGGCTTTGCAGGGGCAGGTCCGCCAGCCAGAAATCCGCATCCGGCGAACCGTAGGAGGCCAGTACGGTGACGTTGTCGTTCTTTTCAGGCGCAAAGCGCCCCGGCCACCAGACAGGCAGCGAGGGAGAAAATATTTCAGACGATGCTCCGCTCTGGGGCTGCCGCGCGGCAGCGCGGCGAACTCCGGGGCAAAGGGGGGCAGTTGCGCCCGTGTCGTTGTGCCCGTTCTCGGGTGGGCTGGTTCGCGCAGCAGGCCTGCGGGGCGAAAATTCATGCCCGGCGGCAACGTGCGCCCGCACATGGCCGGAAATAAGATGGTACAGGCGCTCAGGATAGGCGGCCCGCGCCCATGGGCAGATATTCAGGCCGTGGTCGGGATTGGGGTGGGTCAGGGCTAGGCCGGAACCGCCGCAAAAGCCCAGATAGTTGCCGCCGCGTTCCACCCACTGACGAACGGCCTCGCGCCCGTTCTTGCCGAGGGCCGAGGCCTTGAGCCGTGCGTTGCCGCCGGGAACCAGCAGCAGGCTTACGCCCGCGCCGCCTTGATGCAGGCCGTCATTGGGGCTGACGCCCCCCGGCTTGCCTAAATACGCGCCTTCGGCTATTTCTTGTCCCTTAACCAGGCGGCAGGGCAGTCCCAGCGCGCGAACAGCGCGCCAGGCCATGAGGCCCCAGATGTGGGACGCGTCCCATAAAATGCAGATTGGCTGTGCGGCAAACATATACCGCATTATCGCCGCCTTTCATGGAGAAAGCAAGATGGCGGATACGCTACCCAAGGGCTATGAGCCCCATGACGTTGAAGCCCGGTGGCGCAAGCACTGGGAAGATGACAAAACCTTTACGCCCGATCCGGACGCTCCCGGCGAGCCGTATTCCATTGTCATTCCGCCGCCCAACGTCACGGGCGCGCTGCACATAGGGCATGCGCTCAACCATACACTTATTGACGTGCTCTGCCGTCACGCCCGTCAGAAGGGCAAGAACGTGCTCTGGGTGCCCGGCACCGACCACGCGGGCATTGCCACGCAGAACGTGGTGGAACGCGCCCTTGCCAAGGAAGGCAAGAGCCGCAAGGATCTGGGCCGCGAAGCCTTTATCGACCGGGTGTGGGAATGGCGCGATGAATACGGCCACCGCATTCTCGATCAGGCGCGCGCCCTTGGCGATTCCGTGGACTGGACGCGTCTGCGCTTCACCATGGATGAAGGCCTCTCCGCCGCCGTGCGCAAGGTTTTTGTGCAGCTCTACAATGAAGGGCTGATCTACAAGGGCGACTACATCATCAACTGGTGCTCGCGCTGCCACACGGCTCTTGCCGATGACGAAGTGGAACACGAGCAGAGCCGGGGCAAGTTGTGGAAGGTGCGTTATCAGCTGGCCGACGGCAGCGGGCACATCACCATTGCCACCACCCGGCCCGAGACCATCCCCGGCGACACCGCCATTTGCGTGCATCCCGAGGATGAGCGCTACACCGCCCTCATAGGCAAAAAGGCTGTGGTTCCCGTGCTTGGGCGCGAGATCCCCATTATCGCCGATGCCTATGTTGACCGCGAATTCGGCACAGGCGCGCTCAAGGTGACGCCCTGCCACGACCATAACGACTGGATGCTGGGCAAGAAGCACGACCTCGTTTTTCTCAAGGCCATTGATGAAAACGGCGTCATGACTGCCGAGGCCGGGGCCTATGCGGGCCTTTCCAAGGAAGAGTGCCGTACCCGCATCGTGGCCGATATCGAAGCCGCCGGGCAGCTTGAGGGCATTGAGGAAATCGACCACGCCGTGGGCCATTGCTACCGCTGCCATACGGTGGTTGAACCGCACGTTTCCACGCAGTGGTTTGTGGCAGCCACCAAGATGGCCCCTGCCGCGCGCGATGCCGTGCCCGGCATGACCAAGATTTTTCCCGAAACGTGGCTCAAGACCTACTACCACTGGCTCGATAATATCCGCGACTGGTGCATCAGCCGTCAGATCTGGTGGGGGCACCGCATTCCGGCGTGGAACTGCGAATCATGCGGCGAACTGGTGGTGGCCGAAGAAGCCCCCGCAGTCTGCCCCAAGTGCGGCGGCGCGCTGAAGCAGGAAGAAGACGTGCTGGACACGTGGTTCTCCTCCGCGCTGTGGCCCTTCTCCACCATGGGCTGGCCTGAGGACACCAAGGATCTGCGCCGCTGGTATCCCACCTCGGTGCTGGTGACGGGCTTTGACATCCTGTTCTTCTGGGTGGCCCGCATGATGATGATGGGCATCCACTTTATGGGCGAAGTTCCGTTCAAGGACGTGTACCTGCATGCCCTGGTGCGCGACGCCTCGGGCCGCAAGATGTCCAAATCCACGGGCAATGTCATTGATCCGCTGGAAATGATCGACAAATACGGCTGTGATGCCCTGCGCTTTACCCTGACGGCCTTTGCCGCCATGGGGCGCGACATCCGTCTTTCCGAGGAGCGCATCGAGGGCTACCGCCACTTTGTGAACAAGCTGTGGAACGCGGCCCGCTTCGCCCTCATGAACCTGCCGGAAGAAGCCCCGGCTCCGGTGGCTCCCGAGACGGTTCCCGGTCTGCACCACCAGTGGCTGCTGCACCGGCTTGAAGTGGTCAAGCAGGACATGGACAAGGCCCTGGCCGACTACCGCTTCAACGATGCGGCGCAGTTGGGCTACAAGTTCCTGTGGAATGAATTCTGCGACTGGTATCTTGAACTTATCAAGCCCGACATGCAGTCTGAAGACCCCAAACGCAAGGCCGAGGCCCAGTATGTGCTGTGGCTGGCCCTGCGCGAGCTGCTGGTCTTGCTGCACCCCATCGTGCCCTTTGTGACCGCCGAAATATGGGCCGCGCTGCCCGTGGCGGCTGGAGAAAAGGCCACAGATATCGCCCGCGAGCTGTACCCCGCCGCGCGCCCGGCCTGCCTGCGGCCTGCCGAGGGTGGTCGCATGGAGCTGATTCAGGGCATCATCGTGGCCGTGCGTACCATCAAGGCCGAGCTTGGCATCAGCCCGAGCCACAAGGTCAGCCTCATGCTGCACCCTGTGGACGCGGCCCAGGCCGAGCTGCTCCAGGCCAACATCCAGTGCATGACCACATTGGCGCGGCTTGAGACCCTCACCATTGGTGCGGATGTTCACGCGCCCAAGGCTTCGGCCTCTGCGGTGGTGGAAGGCTGCCAGGTTATTGTGCCCCTCAAGGGTGCTGTGGACCTCAACGGCGAACTTGCCCGCCTGGACAAGGAAATCGCCAAGCTTGAAAAAGACGTGGTGGGCGTGAACATGAAGCTGAGCAACGAAAGCTTTGTGAGCCGCGCCCCTGCGGATGTGGTGGCCCGCGAGCGCGAACGCGCTGAAAAGCTGCTGGACGCCAAGGAAAAAATGCAGGCCCTGCGCGCCCGCTTTGCCGAGGCCCTGAGCGAAGAGTAATCTTCTGTAACCCTCCAGGGTTGCTGTTTTTATACGCGGCGCGGACGGCGGGCAGTTGCCTGTCGTCCGCGCCGCCGTTCCTGCGGGCGGCTTTGCTGCCCCGGTATACAAAAGAGGTTGGTATGACTCCTGCCGCAATGGCATATGTTCAGCTTGGAGCGGCCATTCTGGTCGAGGTGGGGGCCACGGCCTGCCTCAAGCATTCAGAGGGCATGAGCCGCCTTTTGCCCACCCTTGCTTCGCTGCTCGGCTATGGCATTTCATTCTACCTGCTTTCCAAGGTGCTCAATGTGGTGCCCATGGGCATATCATACGGCATCTGGAGCGGCATTGGCATTGTGCTGGTTTCGCTTCTGGGGCTGCTGGTTTTTGGACAAAAGCTTGATCTTGCCGCCTGCCTCGGCCTCGCGCTGATAGTGCTTGGCGTACTTGTTATACATTTTTTTTCAGGCTCCATGCCCCATTAAAATGAAGTTGCGTTGATCGTCAGTGCGCTAACAGCTTGTTTTTTTGACAGGCTCTGGTATAAAAATAAATTTTTTGTGCGCGTTCCCGCCGAGGACAGCCTATTGACAGGCTTCGGCGGAAACGCTATGTCCTGTCGTTCAAAAAGCTCATTTTTGAGCGCAATATCCCATATGGAGGGAAATAATGCCCACGATTAACCAGCTTATCCGCATCGAGCGGAAGGCCGTGGTGAAGCGCAAGAAGACCCCCGCCCTGCAGGCTTGCCCGCAGCGCCGTGGCGTTTGCACCCGCGTTTACACCACCACCCCGAAAAAGCCTAACTCGGCTCTGCGTAAGGTCGCCCGTGTGCGCCTGACCAACGGCATTGAAGTTACGGCCTACATCCCCGGCGAAGGCCACAACCTTCAGGAACACTCCGTGGTCATCATCCGCGGCGGTCGTGTAAAAGACTTGCCCGGTGTCCGTTACCACATCGTGCGCGGTACCCTTGATACGTCCGGCGTGGCCGATCGTCGCAAGAGCCGTTCCAAGTACGGCGCCAAGCGTCCCAAGTAGTTTTATTCTTTCGGCGCGTGCCATGCGGCCCGCCTGGCTGCTTCCCTTGGGGAGCGCCGGTCGCCGCGGGGTTTGGTGCCGCCGCAAAACAAGCATGAAGGAGAAACCCCATGCCCCGTAAAGGTCCTATCCCCAAGAGGGAAGTGCTGCCCGATCCGTTGTACTCCAGCCGCCTTGTCACCAAGTTTGTGAACAGGCTTATGTTCGACGGCAAGAAGGGTGCAGCCGAAAAGATTTTCTACAGCTCCCTTGAGACCCTGGCTGAAAAGACGGGCGAAGAACCCATGCGCGCCTTTGAAAAGGCCCTGGACAACGTGAAGCCCCACATGGAAGTCAAGGCCCGCCGCGTCGGCGGCGCCACCTACCAGGTGCCCATGGAAGTGCGCCCGGAACGTCAGGTTTCCCTGTCGATCCGCTGGCTTATCAACTATGCCCGTTCGCGCGGTGAAAAAGGCATGACTGCCAAACTTTCCGCCGAACTGCTGGATGCTTTCAACGGTCGCGGCGGCGCGGTGAAAAAGCGTGAAGACACGCACCGCATGGCCGACGCGAACAAGGCTTTCGCTCACTACCGCTGGTAAGAGGGCCTTCCGTTTTTTATCTGAATTCAGCCCGACGCCGCGTCCGCAAGGAAGCGGCGTCGGCTTTGCACCACACCGCATCCGCAGTATGGAGGAAACACCGTGTCCCGCACCGTTGCTGTAAACAAACAGCGCAATATCGGCATTATGGCCCATATTGACGCAGGCAAGACTACCACCACCGAACGCATTCTTTTCTACACCGGCGTTAACCACAAGATCGGCGAAACGCACGACGGCGCCTCCACCATGGACTGGATGGAGCAGGAACAGGAACGCGGCATCACCATTACTTCTGCCGCCACCACCTGCTTCTGGAAAGACTGCCGCGTTAACATCATCGACACCCCCGGCCACGTTGACTTCACCATTGAAGTGGAACGTTCGCTGCGCGTGCTCGATGGTGCCGTGTGCGTGTTCGACGCCGTTGCCGGCGTGGAACCCCAGTCTGAAACCGTGTGGCGTCAGGCTGACCGCTACAATGTTCCCCGCATCTGCTTTGTGAACAAGATGGACCGTATCGGCGCCAACTTCTTCCGCTGCGTGGACATGATTCACGACCGTCTTGGCGCCAAGGCCGTGCCGCTGCAGTTGCCCATCGGCAGCGAAGACAAGTTTGAAGGCGTGGTGGATCTGGTGCGCGGGCATGCCATCCGTTTTGACAAGAGCTCCAAGGGCGCGGAATTCAGCGTTGAAGACGTGCCTGCCGACATGAAGGATCTTTACGAAGAAAAGCATCACGAGATGCTGGAAGCGGTGGCCGAAGAAGACGAAGCCCTGCTCGAAAAGTACCTCGGCGGCGAGACCCTTACCGAAGAAGAAATCATCACCTGCATCCGCAAGGCCACCATTGCCCGCAACATCGTGCCGGTGCTGCTGGGCTCCGCCTTCCGCAACATGGGTGTGCAGCCCCTGCTGGACGCCGTGGTGGACTACCTGCCTTCTCCGGTGGACATCCCGCCCATGCCCGGCCACATTGCCGGCAAGCCCGAAGAAATTGTGGAATGCCATTGCGACGACAAGGAACCCCTTGCTGGCCTGGTGTTCAAGCTTTTCTCCGACCCCTTCATCGGGCACTTGTCCTTCTTCCGTATTTACTCCGGTTTCCTTGAATCCGGCATGACCGTGTACAACGCCAACACCGGGAAGCGCGAACGCATTGGCCGCATCCTGAAGATGCACGCCAACAAGCGTGAAGACGTGAAATGGGCTGGCGCTGGCGACATCGTGGCTCTGGTGGGTCTGAAAAACGCCTCCACCGGCGACACCCTGTGCGATGAAAAGCGCGAAGTCATTCTGGAATCGCTGAATATTCCTGATCCGGTTATCGAAGTTGCCATCGAGCCCAAGACCAAGGCCGACCGCGACGCTCTTTCCGCCGCTCTGAACAAGCTGGCCAAGGAAGACCCCTCGTTCCGCGTGAAGGGCGACGACGAAACCAACCAGACCCTGATCGCCGGTATGGGCGAACTGCATCTGGAAATCATCGTTGACCGCCTCACCCGCGAATTCGGCGTGAACGCCAACGTCGGCAAGCCCCAGGTTGCCTACCGTGAAACCATCTCCAAGCCTGCCAAGTCGGACCTCAAGTACGCCAAGCAGTCTGGTGGTCGCGGTCAGTACGGTCACGTTGTCATTGACGTTGAGCCCAACCCCGGCAACGGTTACCAGTTCGTCAACGCCATCACCGGCGGTGTTATTCCCAAGGAATACATCCCCGCTGTGGACAAGGGTATCAATGATGCCCTGAAGTCCGGCGTGCTCGCTGGCTTCCCCGTGGTGGACGTGAAGGTTACCCTGGTGTTCGGTTCGTACCACGAAGTCGACTCCTCGGAACAGGCCTTCTACGTGGCTGGCTCCATGGCCATCAAGGACGGCATGCGCAAGGCTACCCCTGTGCTGCTCGAACCCATCATGGACGTGGAAGTGGTGACGCCTGAAGAATACCTCGGCGACGTCATGGGCGACCTCAATGGCCGCCGTGGCCGCGTGCAGAGCATGGAAGCCCGCGCTGGCGGCGCGCAGAGCGTGCGCGCTCAGGTGCCTCTTTCCGCCATGTTCGGCTATGCCACTGACCTGCGTTCGCGCACTCAGGGCCGCGCCACCTTCACCATGCAGTTCGATCACTACGAACGCGTGCCCCAGGCCATTGCCGAAGAAATCCAGAAGAGCCGCACATAATCTGAGCCTGGCGGCCTAGCCGCTCAAGGCTTTATACGGCGGGGGAGGAAGCGGTGTGCTTTCTCCCCCGCCTTGCTTGTGGCGGGCACTAAAATTTGCTGTTGTTGGCAGGGCCAGAAAAGGGCATTCTGCTGTAACGGAAACTTGGATTTGCTATATTGCGTGAGGCTTCGCACTCTGCTGGGGCATCATGGCACAGTCAACGATATGATGGAGTAGGTGATGCAGGACGATCTGCCAAAGGGTTTCAGGGCTGGGGCTGCGGCTGCCAATTTCAAAAAGGCTGGCCGGGACGACCTTGGCATTATTGTTTCAGACAAAACCGCCGTGCTGGCGGGCATGTTCACCCAGAATCTGTTCAAGGCCGCTCCTGTGCTGGTGTGTCAGGAGATACTGGCAAGCCGGGGCACGGCGCGTGCTGTTCTGGCAAATTCCGGTCAGGCCAACGCCTGCACCGGCGACGAAGGCCTTGCCAACTGCCGCGCCACGCAGGCCATGGTGGCTGGCCTTACCGGTCTTGAGGCCGATGAAATTTTGCCCCTTTCCACTGGCGTTGTGGGCGCGCATCTCAAGATGGATCTGTGGCTTGAGGCTGTGCCCAAACTGGCCAGGAATATCGGCACCCGCGATGCGGAGGGCTTTACACGTGCCTTCATGACCACGGATGCCTTTCCCAAATTTTCCATGCGCGAGGTTACGCTTGCAGGCGGCACTGTGCGCCTTACCGTGATGGCCAAGGGCGCGGGAATGATCTGCCCCAATATGGCAACCATGCTCTGCGTGGCACTCACAGACGCCAAGGTGGCGCGCGATCCCTGGCAGGCCATGTTTGGCCGTGCCGTGGAAAAGACCTTCAACCGGGTGAGCGTTGACGGCGACACCTCCACCAACGACACCATTCTGGGCCTTGCCAACGGCGCGTCTGGCGTTGCCGCTGAAAGTGCGGCTGACCTGACACTGCTGGAAGAAGCGCTTACCGACATTCTGGGCACGGTGTCGCATATGCTGGTTATGGATGGTGAAGGAGCCAGCAAGGTTATCCACATCACCGTGACGGGTGCCGCCAATGATGACGATGCCCGCACCGTGGCGCGCAGCGTGGGGCATTCGCAGCTCGTGAAAACAGCCATATACGGCGGCGATGCCAACTGGGGCCGTATCGTGACGGCTGTTGGCTACAGCGGCGCAACGTTTGATCCCGCCAAGGTGAGCATGAAACTGTGCGGCATTGAGCGCTTCCGTCTGGGCTGCCCTGTAAATGAAGACAAGGAAGACGCTCTGGCCGAACTGCTCAAGGCCAAAGACGTGCAGGTGGAGATCGATCTGGGCGGCGGTTCAGGGTTCTACAATTTCCAGGCTTCCGACCTTGGTCATGAATATGTGACTCTGAACTCTGACTACCGTTCCTAGGGCTTCCCTTCACTGTTCACTGTCATTGACCATATCAAGCCCCGCGACGCTTCAGGTTTTGCCTGTGCGTTGCGGGGCTTTTGCTGTATCGTCCTGCATTTTTCACAGATACTTGCCTGGCATGTAAGAATATGTCCATGCGATTACTTCCTCCATGCGCATGCAGATAGGATCTTTCTGCACACTATAATTTCTGCCTCCAGTTCATGCAGACATGCTGGACAGGTATGGCAGAGGAGTTTTAGTGTTTATGCGGAGGGAATTATGGAAGAAGAGTTTTTTGAACGGCGCTATCTGGAAAATGTTGACGCCTGTCCTGTCTGTGGCAGCAGACAGAGACAGGCTGTCTATGAGGTTGGCGGGGGAGTGATGGCGCAAAAGTGCGCGTGCGGCGGGTACTATTGCGACCATCGCCTTAACCCCGAGGGCTTGTCGGCCTACTGGCAGGACTATCAAAACCGTGAACACAGTGCAGTGCAGGAGGAGTGCGCCATGCGGCAGCGCATGTACGCAGTGGACTATGCGTATATCGCGCAGTTTCTGAAACCAGGGGCCAAAGTGCTAGATGTGGGCTGTGCAGATGGCCTGTTTCTGGACTGGTTCGCGGCTGCCGGGCACGAGTGCAGCGGCGTGGAATTTGGGCATGAAGCCGCTTTAAAGGCCGCGCAGCGGTATCCTGTTCAGGAGGGATATTTTCCGGATCTGGACATAGCCCCCGGTTTCGACCTGATTATTTTTCGCGGCGTATTGCAGTATGTGCATGCGCCGCGCAGTTTTTTCAGCAAGGCGGCATCCCTGCTGGCATCTGGCGGCCACGTGTACGTGACCGCTCAACCCAACATGGAAGCATTTTGCCATCAGGTGTACCGCAACAGATTCCGCTTCAGTTTGACCCCATGTGATTGCGTGGGCTATACGCCGCAGTCGCTGGCAGGCGAGTTCGCGGCGCTGGGGTGCAGCACAGTGGGGCAGACGTTCTTTTATGAGGAAACCCCATATGCAAACCCCGCTTGCGACATTCAGGCCGTCAGCAGGGCTGTGGAGGCCATAAACAGGGGGCAGCAACCACAAGAGCCCTCGCCACCATTCTGGGGCAATATGATGACCATGGTATTTCGTAAAGACTGAGTCCATATTGTCAGCGCAGGCAAAAAAGCTCCGGGCATTTTCCATGTCCGGAGCTTTTGCATTTCATTCATATGCGGCAGTTAGAAACCTTCAGCAACCCAGTCCACAATCTGGGTCATGCGGGTGAGGGTATGCTGGTTGTTGCGCTGCCTCTGACCAATCTCTTCCATGGAGCCTTCAAGGCGGTAGATGCGCCAGTCGCCCTCGGTCAGGACGCCGAGCCGCACGGCTTCATTCACAGCCGCCCGTGCTTCGCCCGGCGAACAGAACAGGTCGAACTCCTGCACGCCAGGGTCAAGAATCACCTGTGACCCGCTGGCAATATCTACAATGTAGTTGCCAGGGGCGTAGATGTATACAAAGGGGCAGGGTTCGACCGGAGGAAGGGGCGTAGCGTCCTGCGTTGGCTGGGTCTTGTTACAGGCTATCAGCGCAAGGCTCAGCAGGGCGGCGCAAACAAGGCGTGCGTGCATCATCTACCTCGTGGGCTGTGGTTTTCAGCGCCCGGAAGCTGCCATTTCGCGCAGACGGCGAATGCGTTCTTCCAGGGGCGGATGGGTGCTGAAGAGGCTTGCCATGCCGCCATGAGCGTACATGGGGGTCACAATGAACATCTGTTCCGTGCTGGGGTTGCCTTCCTGCATGGGGATCTGGCCGCTGGCCATGCCCAGTTTGTTCAGCGCACCGGCAAGGGCCAGGGGCTGACCGCAAAGCGCGGCGCCCGTGTCGTCCGCCAGATACTCGCGCGAGCGTGAAATCGCCATCTGGATAAGCCCGGCAGCCATGGGCGCCAACAGGGCCAGAGCAATGGCGGCAATGGGGTTGGTTCCGCCGCCTTCTTCGTCCCGGTTGCCGCCAAATATGGCCGTAAACTGAAAGATATTGGCAAGGGTCACAATGGCGGAACCCATAACGCCCGCAATGGTCTGAATAAGAATGTCGCGGTTGACAATGTGCCCGATTTCGTGCGCCAGCACACCGCGCAGTTCTTCGGGCGAGAGCAGGCGCATGATGCCGTCCGTGACGGCAACAACGGCATTCTCCGGGTTGCGGCCCGTGGCAAAAGCATTGGGAGCTTCTTCAGGCACCACGCAGATGCGCGGCTTGGGAATGCCCGCATTGTGGGAAAGCTCGTCCACGATTTTGTGCAGGTAAGGGGCTTCTTCCGGCGCAAGCTCGCGCGCGCGGTACATGGAGAGCACTATTTTGTCAGAATACCAGTAACTGCCCACGTTCATGAGCAAGGCTAGGCCAAAGGCAAAAATAACGCCTGTACGCCCGCCCATCAGGCCGCCAAGCAAGATTATAATGGCGGAAAGCAGGGCAAGCAGAAGAACAGTCTTGATCTGGCTGGTCATGCATTTTCCTCTCAAGCAGATTTAAGCAGCGGGTTTTCCGCATGCTTCTTTCATTATAAGCACTCTGTTGATGGTGGCAAGCAGGGCTGACTCAGGGATGGCGAGCCCTCCACCACAGCTGGAACACCAGCAGGGTCCACAGTGGCTTGCGCAGATCGGCCCTGCCAGAGATATGCTCGTCCATGAGGGCGCGGACCGACTGATAGTTGAATATGCCCTGCGCCTTCAGGGTGGATTCGCTCAGCAGGTCTTCCATGAGGGGTCGCATGCGGCCCCGCAGCCATTGCGCCACAGGAATCTGAAAACCGCGTTTGTTGCGGTACAGGATTTCATCTGGCAGCAGTTCGGCAAAAGCCTTTTTGAGCAGCCATTTGCGCTTGAAGCCGTGCAGTTTTCTGCTCACAGGCAGGCGCGCTGCAAACTCCGCCGCGTCCTTGTCAAGGAACGGCGCGCGAACCTCCAGGCTGTGCAGCATGGAGCAGCGGTCAACCTTGACCAGAATATCATCAAGCATGAACTGGCGGGCATACACGTGGAAAGCGCGGGCAAGCGGCGTGGCGGTGTTTTGCGGCTGCCAGTGGTCATAGTGCTCGCGCGTGGGGGCAAAGAGAACTTCGGGAGCCAGAAAGCCGGGCTGTTGGGCCTTGAAAGCGGCATCCAGAATGGATTCCTGCATGTCGGGCGTAAAGGCCGTGAGCATGGTCTGCACCCGCTGCCATGCCGGGGCATGCGCCGCCCGCAGGAATGTGGCAACGGCCAGGCGGGGGTTGATGTACCCCGCAGAGGAAGGGAGCAGTTGCGCGAGCGGTTCTATGATGCCCTTGCGCAGCGCGGAGGGAGCTGCATTGTACCACTGGGCAACCTTGAAGCCGATGTAATGCTCATAACCTGCCCAAAGTTCGTCAGCGCCATCTCCGCCAAGGGCCACGGTGACCTTTTCGCGCGTGACGCCGGAAAGCAGCCATGTGGGGGCCACGGATGCATCCGCCATGGGTACGTCCATGCGGCTGATGATGCCGGGCAGGGTATCCGCGCATTCCTCGGCGGAAAGCACGCGTTCATGGTGGTCAGTGGCAAAGGCCTTGGCCACGATGCGGGCATAGCGCGACTCATCATAGCTGGCCTCGCTGAAGCCGATGGAAAATGTCTTGATGGCCGTGGAAGACTGGCGGGCCATGAGCCCGGCTACAATGGAGGAATCAATACCGCCGGAAAGAAACACGCCCAGCGGCACATCACTGACCATGCGGCGGCGCACCGCCCGTGAGAGCAGAAAGCGCAGTTCTTCGCAAAGCTCATTGTCGCTGCGCTTGTCGGACTCATCGGGCGTGGGCATATCCCAGTAGCGGGAAATGCTCAGATTACCGTCCTGCAGCAGCAACATGTGCGAAGGCGGCAGGCTCTGCACCTCCGTGTAGACGCTGTGTGGCGTGGGCACGTACTCGTAGGCAAGATAGCGCATAACGGCCTGCGGGTTCATGGTCAGGCTCAGATGGCGCAACTGCTCAATCCCGGTCAGTTCAGAGGCAAAATACAGCCTGCCGTGCTGCACGGTGTAGAAAAATGGTTTTTTGCCAAAGCGGTCGCGGGCGCAGAACAGGCGGCGCTGCTGGTTGTCCCACAGGGCAAAGGCAAACATGCCGTCAAAGCGGGCCAGGCAGTCCGGCCCCCATATGCGGTAGCCTTCGAGAATGACTTCCGTGTCGGAACTTGTCTGAAATTGTCCGCCAAGGGCGATCAGCTGCGCCTTGAGCTCGGCATAGTTGTATATTTCACCGTTGAAGGTGACGGTCATCTGACCATCTGCGCTATGCATGGGCTGGCCGCCGCCGGAAAGGTCGATGATGGAGAGCCGCCTGTGCCCAAGGCATACCGGGCCGCTGCTCCACTGGCCTTCACCATCGGGGCCGCGATGGGACATGCGATCGGTCATGGCCTTGACCCACTGCCCGGCTTCGGGAGTGAGAGGCGAGGCGTCAACTTGGCAAATGCCCGCTATACCGCACATTTTTGCTTCCAGAGGGTGTAATGTTTGATGAAAATGTCTGCCAGACGCCGATTGTTGCGGGTCGGGTCAAACATATCCGCCGCAAGCTGCTTGCCATTGCGCGCCAGCTCCTGAGCCAGGGCGTCATCATCGGCAAGGCGTTGCAGGGCATCGGCCAGAGCCACGGGATCATTGGGCGGCACGGCAAGGCCGGTTTTGCCGTTGATCACCACTTCAGGCAAGGCGTTGACCGTGGTGCTCACCACCGGCAGGCCGTAGGCCAAGGCTTCAATAACCGTGTTTGGAATACCATCGCGGCGGCCAGATTCGTGCACTACGCAGGGCGCTGCAAAAATGTCGTGCTCGGCCAGAATGTGCGGCAGTTCGTTGTGCGAAATAATGCCGGGCAGCAGTACGCGGTCTTCAAGCCGCAGCTCCTCGCGCAGGCGCAGTATTTCTGCTTCCATACGCCCTAGACCCATAACCGCGCCGCCTCCGCCTGCGAGGGTAAGCCTGAAATCCACCCCTCTGTCGCGCAGGATAGCGCAGGCCTTGATCAGCACGTCAAAACCCTTGGTAACGTCAAACCGCCCCAGAGCCAGAAGGCGCACAGGGCGCTCCATGGGCTGTTGTGCCTGGGCATGTTCCTGTGCCTTGGGTGCGGCAACGCTTGTGGTTGCTTCAGTTTTTGGCAATGGCGGCAAGGTAAGGCTGTTGTAGATCAACTCCACTTTGCCCTTGGCCTGCCCCTTGGCAAAAACCTCGATACGTGTTTTGTCCGCCTCGTTGTTGGCACGGACAAAAAAAGCTGCGGTCAGCTTGTCGCCGAGGTCAGAGTCGGCTGGCTCCAGATTATCGCCGCGCGCGGCTGTGGCAAAGGGCAACCCGGCGATCTGCGAGGCAACCCAGGCCGCTGTGGCCGTGCCGCGTGGCCATGGAGCGTAGATCATGTCTATGCCAGCCTCGCTGAACAGACGGCCCAGGTACATGCCAGCGCAAAATGCCCAAAGGTTTTCCCCCAAGGTTTCCCAGCTGCGCCAGCGGCGGAATATGGCCCTGCGAAAGAGGCGTCCCGAGCGTAACGGGTGCAGCGCAATTTGCCGGAAGCATTCCCCCAGCACACGCCCTAGAGCGCGCATGCCATAAGTGTGCGTCTCTCCGGCCACGGCTCGCATCTCATTGGAACAGTGGCGCAGGTTGGGGCCGTACAGGCTGTATACGGAAAGCGGAAGCAGCCTTTTGAGGCCTTCTACTTCCCTGAAGATAAAGGGCTGTGTAAACAGCGGATACCACAGCAGAACATAGGCCACGTGCGGCAGGCCCGTCTCGAATACGGGGGGGGAGGCCTTGGTGCTGGTTTCCGTCATGGCTGTCTCCAAATGCGGCGGGCTTTTCTCAGCGGGTTGCTGGGTATTAAGGCTATCGCCGCCTCTTTGTATATATATCATCAAGGTTTGCTAGTAAATTTTTTCTGGAAAGCTGTACTATGGACTTGTAGATTCCCCGGTCCAGTCGCCCTTGCCCAACAACGTGGGGGCGGTTGGCCCAAGCTCGCAGCGCAGTTCGTCCATGGTCACGCACCGCACACTGTAATGACTGTGCAGCCAGTTGAGCCAGTCGGCAACTTTGCGTGTGAAGCGCGCCACTGCTGTGGCGTCAGGCAGGTGAGGCGTGCCGCCGGGCATCATTTCTGATGAATGCCAGGTCAGGGAAAGCACCCGTCCGCCACGGGCCGTAAAGACTTTTGTAATGGCACACATGGCCCACAGAGGATGGTAAACAGGCAGCAGAGCCAGTGCTCCCCAGCTTTTCAGGCTGGCGCGTATTTTTTTGCCAGCCGGGCCGGACACGCTGCGCAACAAGGCCGGAAGCTGCGGAATGAGGGGGGTCACTGTGAGGGGAACTTCAAAAATATTGTCCTCTCCAACCGAAACCCAGTATGGAGTGCCTGGCGCGTCAAAATGGTCGGGGCCCTGCATAGGCGTGGGGGCGCAGTGCAGGGGGCGCACTGAGGCATCGCAAAGAATACCTGCGGCGGCCAGAAGATGCCAGTGCTGGCGGTGCAGATCCCATCTGCCCATGCGAAAGGAAGTGAGCGGCGCGCTCTGCACTGCACGGCCAGCCTCCATAAGGGCCGCGAGTTTGGCGGCGAACAGATCGTTGGACAGTGCTGCAGCGGGCACGCTGTCGGTCATGTCGGACAGGGTTTGCTCCGACCCGTCCAGCGCCAGAGGCGGCGTGTTCCAGTGGTGCAGGTGCACGCCAATTTCAGCATGGTGTTCGTCTCGCAGCCATGCCAGGGTCTCGTGGGATGTTTTATCAGCCAATACGCTGTGAGCGCAGAAGAGCGTGGGGCGCACGCCCATGGTGCAGAAAGGGGTCAAGGCTCTCAGGCTGGCGGTGTTGCGCGTGGAAAAGCCACGGCGGGCGTAGCGTCCGCCAAAGAGGCCTTCTTCTTCAACGTCCAGACTGACGGCCAGATAGAGCGGCTGTTTGACGCTCATGCGTGACCTGCCGCTCCGGCTTTCATGGCGGCGGGGATGTCGTCCTCTGCAATGCTTCGGGTCTGTCCACCGGAATGGCTCCAGTAACGACGGCTTTCATCCACATAAAGGCGCAACAGAGCCGTGATGTTGTTTTCCCGGTCAAACATTTCTTCAACGCGGGCGCGGCCTGCCTCGGCCATGCGGCTTGCGTGTTCCCGGTCTTCAACCATATGCCGTACGGCGTCGGCAAGAGCGCGCGGGTTGCGCTGCGGGGTAAGCAGGCCGGTTTCTCCGTTGATTATCACTTCGGAGATGCCGCACACGTCTGTGGCAATGACAGGCATGCGGTGCGAGAGAGCTTCCATGATCACGTTGGGGATACCGTCGCGGTCGCCGTTGAAATGGACAACACTCGGCATGATGAGCATGTCGTGGTCGAGCATGTAGCCGCAGATCTGATCATGCGGGATAAAGCCGGGCATGTGCACGATATTTTTAAGGCCCAGTCGGTCACGCATACCCATAAGCTTGAGCCGCCAGCGGCCGTTGCCCACGAGGGTAAGGGTCACAGGTACGTTTTCTCTTTGCAGGCGCGCCATGGCCGAGAGCAGGTCGGGGAAACCCTTGGTGCGCGCAAAGCGCCCCACCGCCAGCAAACGGTAAGGAGGGCGCATGCTGACTGCACACTGCCCCTTGGGGGTAAATGTAAGGCTGTTGTAAATGGCGTGTACTTTATGCTCCTGCCCAACAGGGCAGAAGTTGCGCAGCCAGCTCACATTGGCGTGATTGTTGGTGCGGATGAAGAGCGCATCTGCGGATTTTTCCCGCAGCAGGCCGTCTTCCGGGTAGATGTCGCCAGCGCGTCCCGTAAAAGCAAAGGGAATACCTGTAAGACGCGAAGCCACCCATGATGCCGTTGCCGGGCCGTTGGCCCACGGGGCGTGAATAAGCTTGACGCCATCCCTCACGCACAATTCGGCGAGCAAAAAGCCCGCCATGAAGCACCACAGGTTTTCACCCAGGGATTCCATGTTGCGCATTCGGTGGAAAAATCCCTTGCGCATGAGGTTCCAGACCTTGAGCGGATTGCGTGAAAGGGCACGCATGAAAGCCCGGAGAATGCGCACTGTGCCGCCAACGCCCATGCGTTCCACAGGCCCGGTAAACTTGCGCATTTCTTCGCTACAGCCGCTCAGGCTTTTCCCATACATGGTATAGGCGCGCACAGGCAATCCCCGCGCCATAAGCTGCACAACCTCGCGAAAGATGAACGTTTCGGAGGAGAGGGGAAACCAAAGCAGAACATAGGCAACAACCGGCAAGGCGTCCATTTTCGGTTGTGATGCGCTTTTCTCTGCTTTTGCGCCGTCAATATGCGTCATGGTTTTCTCCGCTGCAAACAAGAGCCGGGCCACTTGGCCCGGCACGGCAGACGGAAGTTCCATCTGCCCGAAAATGCGAACATGCCGCAGAGTCGCACAGTTGCGACCCTCAAGCGGGCGATGTAACGCCCGCTTGAGCGACAGTCCGACCACGCAACACGGGTCGCTATGAAGTTACGCCTGCCCGCTCTCGCTGGCGTTCTGGCGCTTGTAGTCGTCCACAATGGCCCAGGCCTTGGGGATTTCTTCCTTCACGGCATCCAGCGCAGTGCGGATATGTTCTTCCGTATGGGCTGCGGAAAGGAAGAAACGCAGACGGTCTGTGCCTTCTTTGACAGCAGGGAAGGTGATGGGCATCACATAGATGCCGCGCTTGAACAGTGCGTTGGACAAAAAGCCCGCCACCATGGGGTCGCCCACCATGACCGGCACAACGGCATAGCCTTGGGCCGCGCCCGTATCAAGGCCAATGCTGGCGGCGTAGTCCACAAAGAAGTGCGAAATCTTCTGTAGCTTGTGCACCCGTTCGGGTTCGCGCAGCATGATGTCCAGAGCCTTGTGGCAGGCCACGGCGATAATGGGGGGCATGCCCACGCTGAAAACAAAGCCCGGCGAACCGTACTTGAGGAATTCGATCAGCTCATGGCTGCCGGCAATGAAGCCGCCGCAACCGCACATGGATTTGGAGAGCGTGCTCATCCACATGTCCACATCGGTGGGATCAATATTGAAATGTTCGTGCGCGCCCCGGCCCGTTGCGCCAAGCACGCCAAGGGAGTGGGCTTCGTCCACAAGCAGCATGCAGTCGTAACGCTTTTTCAGTTCAATGATGCGCGGCAGATCTGGGATGTTGCCGTCCATGCTGAACAAGCCTTCGGTAACGATAACGGCGCGCTTGTGCTCGGCGCGTTTGGCTTTGAGCATTTCTTCAAGGGCATCGCAATCGTTGTGGGCGTATGAGTAGCGCGATGCGCCGGAAAGACGCGCGCCCTGAACCAGTGAGTTGTGAGCCAGGCCATCGTGGAAGATGGCGTCGCGGTGGCCGAAAAGAAAGCCAAGGGTGGAGACGTTGGTGGCGTGCCCGCTCACATAAATGATGCAGTCTTCCACTCCGTACAGGTCGGCAAAGGCGCGCTCAAGCTCACGGTGTGGCGGACGTTCGCCGCCGACCAGGCGGCTGGCGCCAGCAGAGGTGCCGTAAATGGCAGCGGCTTCGCTGACGGCAGCGGTGATCTCGGGGTGAGCGTTGATATCCAGATAGTCGTATGTGGAAAAATTGAGATATTCTTTGCCGGAAATGAACGTGGTGGCCTTGGCCGCACGCTCATGGCAAAGAAACAGAGGATTTTCCATCCCCATCTTGGCTCCCATTTCCACAAGCCGATCAAAGGCGAGCTTGGAACGCGTGCGGTTAAATCCGGAAGCGCTGCTTTCGGCGGCGGCGGGAGTTTGCACCGCCTCTTGGCCAGCCTGATAGGAATGGTTGTTCTTCATGCCTCGTCCTCGTAAATTTGTCCAAAAAAGCCGTGCCTGGTGGGCCAGATGAGGGCCGAAATCCGGCAGGCGCAACATTGTAAGGAGTCAGTATAGCCAAAGCAAGATGTTATGGCAAGTCACGTGTTGGGCGGCGCTGTTGAAAGCTTTACAGACAGTGCTGATCTGTTGGCAGTGTGGTAAAGGAGTTTGCGGGCGCTGGCTGGACAAGAATGATGATATCTACTAACATAATCCTTTACCCAAATGGCTGCTATGCCCCTTTTGCCCCGCCTCGGCCCTGTCGGGTTGCCGGGCTTTGGCCCTTTACAGGCACTAAGATATGCGTCAGGACTATGAAAATCCAGTACCAGGCACCATGCAAGACGAAGTAGTTCTTGATGGCGTGCGTTATGCCAACCTGCAACAGGCTGGCCAGCAGTGGCGTATCGGTGCCGTCAACCCCGCATGGCGACAGGAATTACTGGCTCTGCCAGCAAATCCCGATGCCGAAGCCCTTGGCAGGCTGGAAGCTCGCGGTCTGTGGATTGCGCCGGAGCGGGCTGACGGCCCGCCGCCTTTGGCGGTGATGTGCTGCGGTCTTGGGGCGGTCTGGCCCGGAATGGGCCGTGAGCTGTACGACAATTTCCCCGCAGCCCGAGCAGCAATGGATCGCCTTGCCGCCGTGGCGGATTGGGACGTGCTTGGCCTCATGGATGAAACGGGCGTGGAGAAAATCAGCCTTACCCGCTGGCAGTCTCCTTACGTATTCATGCTGGAGTACGCCCAGTGGAGCGTGTTGTCTTCGCTGGGGCTGAGCCCCTCGCTTTTTTGCGGCCATAGCCTTGGTGAATTGATCGCTCTCTGTTTTTCAGGCATACTGGCCCCCGAAGTGGCGTGGTATATCCTGGATACGCGCGCCGTACACATGGCTGAACTGGAGGCTGGGGCCTCCCGTGAAACAGGTATGATGGCCGTGCACGCGGACGCCGAGATCATCAACGAAGCCTGCGCCACCTGGCCAGAACTCTATGTTTCCAACTACAACACGCCGCATCAGTTTATTCTGAGCGGCCCTCGCGGTGTGTTGCAGGAAGCCCGCAAGAGCCTGCGCAAACGCCGCATCCCTGCCATTGTTCTCAATGTGAGCCTGGCTTTTCACCATCCCAGCATGCGCGTGTTGCGCGACATTTCTTTGCGCCGTCTGAGCGCACTCGACATGTCTGCGCCCGAAAGACCCATGCTGAGCGGTATTACCGCAGATTTCTACCCTGAAGATCAACCCTCCATCTGCCAGTACATCGCCGATCTTGATGAAAATTCCGTGCGATGGACAGAATGTGTGCAGACCATGTGGAACCGTGAGGGCATCCGGTATTTTCTTGAACTTGGCCCGCAGGATACGCTGTGCAGCCTGGCGGCTGACAATGAGCCGCAGGCAAAATGCCTGACGGCAGGACGCAAGGGGAAAGAAGTAGAGGGCATGCGTCAGGCCTGCGCCCAACTGTATTCACTGGGGTACCTGCGGCGTGAGGCTGTGGCCCGGCGGATGCATCTGGCGGCAAGCGGCGGCGAAGCCCGTTTGTTGGCCTGCAAACCGGCACCACACTGCGGTTTATGCCCTGCTGTGGCTGGCAATGTTGCAAATACCTGCGCTTCGGCGGCGTCAGATGCCCCGCAATCCAGTGTTATGGAAACGGCAACGGCTGAACTCGCTGATTCTGCTGTCGCTGCCTCGGATGCCGCACCTGTAATGGCATCCTATGCCGAAAACATGGCGGTGGTTCTGCAAATTCTGGCTCAGGCCTGCGGCAGGCCGGTTGAAGATCTACGCCCAGAAATGGACTTGCGCTATGATCTTGCCCTGCGCTCCAGCCGCTTTCCCCATATTGTGCAGGATGTGGAAAAGGCCCTTGGCATTGCCGTCAATTTTGAAGACCTGCTGCAGGTATCAACCATCGGTGATCTTGGCCGGGTGCTTTCCGGTGGTTCTGCGTTTGCAGGGCAGGCAGAGCACGCCGCAGAAAGGGTCAGTGCAACCGCAAAGCTTTGCGCGGAGCCTCTGCGCAGGTTTGCCCCCCTTAAAGCTTTGCCCGCAGTTGGGAGCAATGGCGAGCTGTGCCTTGAGCCTCTGCTGCTTGATCCCAGTGCCTCAGGGATAAATCTTCAGCTTGGCGATGTTGTGCTCCTCTGCGTACTGGATGCTCACATATTGCCCCGCCTGCTGAGCGGCATTGCACCCCTGGGATGCGTGCTGGGTGTGCCCCAGCCTCTGCTTGAGCGGTGCGCGCCCCTTGCCAAGGCCGGGGCAAATTTGGTGCCGCTTGATATAGATCTGGGCAATGGCGACGAAACCGCTCTTGCAGTTAGTCAGTTGCAGACGGCCATAGCGGATTTCGCACAGGCACAGGGCCGAGTGGACGGGTTGTTTTTTGTGCCGCCGATCCCGGCTGGCATTATGGTTGCGCCTTCTGCCGATGATGTGCCGTCACATGCTGCGCCGGAGCGGCTTGGCGCGTTGATGGAAGCGGCTATTGCGGCTGCCGTGCCTCATGGCTTGCGCTTTGCTGGCAATTGTTCCGTGCTGCCGCCCAAAGTGGAAAACTGCATTTTTGACGCCCCGTTGGAAAAAGCCCTGGATGCGGCGGCTCACGCCCATGATGTGGCTGTGCGGGCAATTCGCATGTTGCACGGCCCTGAAAGAGCGAGTCTTGACGAATGGGGCGACATGCTGGCGCGTGAAATTCTTTGCGGCACAGCCGAACAGGTGCTCTGGGTGCGGCCTGGATCCTTGAACGGTCAGGTTGTTTGTGAGGAGCCGTCCGTCCGGAACGTCATCAAGGAGAATCCGTTGAGATTCCCGCTGGTGTTTCCTGAAAAACAGCCCGTATACCGCTCAACCGCCACCCTGTTTCAGGGGGCCTGCCATTTTTCGCGTTTTGCCGACAAAACACTGGCCCTGCACGGCGCGCAACCGGGTAACTGCCTTGGAGCGGATGTACCACGTCTGCCGGTTTGCCGCAGTCTGGAGGCCATGCTTGAAAGCTCGAGGCAATCCTTGCCCTGGCTGACAGTCACGGGCTTTTGCGATTTGCGTTTTTTTGATGCGCCGGAATTGCCGCCCGGCATTACTCGCGAATGCCGGGTGACAGCTGAGGCAGAACCCTGGCTGCTGCAGGAAAAAGTCATGACGCGCATGTGCCGCAGTGAGCTTTCAGTGCGCGGCTTGACGCCCAACGGCAGGCATACTGCCCAGTATGCACCGGTAAGCGAGGGAATGGTGTGGCTTGCGGCCCATCGCAGCAGTGTGCCCCCCCTGTGGGAGGAGGTGCCTGCCGCAGCCTCCGTGGCAAGCCCTGCGCTAGACACCGGGCCCTTTTATACTGCTGCCGGGCTGGGGCGCGAGTGGCGTTTTGTGGAAAGCTTCTGTATGTTGCCCAACGACTTGTTTTCTGGCGCGGTGAGTTTGCCCCAGACATGCATTGCCCCCGAAGCTGATTCTGGCTATACTGACGACATGCTTGTGGTGGAGGGCGTATTGCAGGCTGCATGGCTTGCCATAACATCCGAATACTCCAAGGATTTTTCAGATACTGCCGCTCTTGCTGCCGCTATGCAGGAGTGGGCTTTGCATGCCGTGGGCTTTATCCGCATCGGGCCTGTCCGTGCTGATGGCCCCTTGCGCATATTGATGCAACGTTCTTGGGCCAATGCACGGCTGCGTCGTTTTGACGCGCAGGTCATTGATCAGGAAGGGCATGTTTTTTTGACAATTCACCATCTTGAATTTGACCGAGGTGATCAGGCCGGGCTTTCCCCTGCCATGAATCCCTCGGCATAAACACTCAATCTGCTCAGCGTCGCGCAAAGCGCAACGACGCAAAGGGTGCCAGATGCTCACTGCACAAGCAAACCTTACTACACGTCTTTTTCTGCCGCTACTGCTTGTGGCGGCCCTGCTTTCCGGAGCCTGTTCCAACAAGGCTGGGCTCAAGTCGCCGGAACTTCCCGCCAAGCATTGGCTTGAAGAAGCCCCAGGCGTGCCTGTTGAAAACAAGGCCAAGCTTGAAGCCGCAGTGCCGAACCTCTATGATCCCAAGAAGGTTTTTTCCTTTGAAGATTGCGTGTTTCTGACCATCCAGCAGTCACCTGCCCTGGTCAACAGCGCCGTGAATATTGAAATCAAACGTCTCGCCCAGACAGACGCCGTGTGGAAGTACCTTCCCGAGCCGCGCATGAGTTTTACCGTGTCCAACAACCTGACGCGGTATAATATGGACAATAAAGACACGCCCAGCGATTACGGCCAAACCCGGTTTCGCGTGGGCTTTTATGCCGCCTTCCCCAATCCCATGGCCACCTACTTTGAACACAAGGTGCAGTCGGCCATGGTCAATCTGGCCATCTCCACCCACCGCAAGGCCGTGGGCAAGGCCATTGGCAAGATTGGCGAGGCCTATCTCCAGCTTCAGGCCCAGCAGAAGATTGTGGACGCGCAGAAAGAGCTGCTGCCGCTCGGCAAGGAGCTTGTGGATTACTGGAAGAAGGTTGAGGCTGTTGATGGCCGTCAGGGCGTTTCGCTCAACATGGCCATTCAGCACCAGCGCGAGCTTGAACTCAAGCTGGAGCAGACCCGCATGAAGGAAGTGATGCAGCGCACACAACTCAAGATTCTTGCTGGCGTTGAGCCGCAGCAGAGGCTTGAGGTGGACACCAAGAGCGCTGATTCCGTGCTGGCCGGTTTTGATGGCCGCAAGCTCACCTGGGAAGAACGTTGGCCTGCCACAGAAGATGACCTGCTGCTGCGTGGCCAGGTGACTTTGGGCGATTACAACATTATGGTCGCGTGGGCACAGTATATGCCGACCATGACCATTGCGCTGAATAGCTATCCTCCGTCAGGACAGTATCAGCCTCCGAGCGGTGCTGAAGACACCTTTTTGCATCTGACGTTTGACTTCCCGATTATCGACTGGGGTCGCAGGTACCGTGGTGTACAGACTGCCCGCATGGGCAAGGCCCAGGCCTTCCACGAGCTGGCCCGCAAGCGTACGGACTACTCCAACAAATGGCTCCAGAGCGAGCAGCGGGTAGCCTTGGCCGAAACGGAACTCAAGCTTGCCAAGACCCGTCTGGACACAGCCAGCATGCAGTACAAGGAAGCCCAGATTTCTTTCCACGAAGGCATTGCGCAGCTGCCCGACATGGCCTCCAAGCAGGAGGACATGGTTCAGGCGCGCATTGCCTACATCAATGCCGAGCTTGACTATAAGCTGGCCCAGCTTGAGTGGATGGACCTGTCAAATTCTCTGGCCCAGCGCTTCCTCGGCCTGCCTGCTAAGGAGCTGCTGTAATGTTGGGTATGTATAAAAAAACGAGCTCGCGGGAGCGGCGGCGTTGTTTTGCCGCAGCATTGTCTGCTGTCACGCTACTTGCTGCTTTTTTGATATTTCAGGGTGCAGTCTCTGCTGCGGAGAATGGTTCCATAGGCGCTGGCGCGACCATTCTGACCGGCAAGGTCGTTACAACGGTCACGCGCGCCGTGCCTGTGCCGTTTAACGCTGTTGTGGATGAAGTGATGGTCAAGCCCGGCGAAGCCATTGCCAAAGGTGCGCCGCTGATGCGTTACCACCTTCAGGAAGAAGCCGAGCGGGTGCTGCAACGAGAAGTGACCACCGGGGCTGCTACCGAGGGCCTTAGAGGACAGGTGCTTGATCTTGACCGCAAGCTTGCAGAAACTGCCGCCCAGCGCAACAAGGCCCGCCAGCTTGCAGCCTCGGGGCTAGGCTCTGCCCAAGCTTCCAGCCGACTGGAAGACGATGTTCACTCCCTGAAGCGCCGCATTGAACTTTTGACTGCGACCATTCAGAAGTCTGAACAGAATTTCGCCGCCCGACTCGAGGAACTGAGCGGCTATTTCGGCACAACCATCAAGGAAGGCGAGCGCCTGCCTGCGACACTTACGCTTACCTCTCCCATTGACGGTTATGTGCTGTCGCTTGACTCCACGCTCAATCCTGGATCCCTGTTGGCCGCTGGCACCACGCCCGTGCGCGTGGGGCGGCTTGATCCCGTGCTGATCCAGGTGCCCGTCTACGAAGCCGAGATCAGCGGCATCAAGGCTGGAGACTCGGTGGAAGTTGAAATTCCTTCGCTGAACAACAAAAAGTTCAACGGTACAGTGAATGAAATTTCCTGGGTTTCTAATGATATGAGCGTTTCAAATCCTTCATATTACACGGTGGAGCTTACTGTTCCCAATCCTGGTCTGGAACTCAAGCCTGGGTTCAAGGCTGTGGTGCGCTTCAAAGGGAGCAGGTAAACCCGTTTCATGAAGCTGAAAAGCATCCCCCGACGATTGGGGTACATTCTGGGTGCGCAATGGACGCGCGACCTGGCCTGGACCGCTTTTACCATTCTTCTTGCACGCCGCAGCCCCGATATCTTGGGGCAAGTCGTGCTGGCACTCACGTTCGGCTACTTGGTGAAAACCGTAGCCGACGTGGGGCTTAATGATTTTCTGCTCTCAACATTTGCCCGGCGCGAAGGGCGCCCCTTGGCCCTCTTGGGTGAAGTCACCTGGCTCAAGCTCGTTGTGCTTGTTCTGGCCCTCGGCGTTACATGGCTTGTGACTGGCTGGCAAAACTATACACCTGAGCTGCGGCTTGTGGTTATGTGCATTGCCGCTGGTTTGGGGCTGGACGGGGTGAGCGATTCGTTTTTTGCACTCTGCCAGGCGCGGGGGCGACAGGATGTGGAAATGCGCATCCGTGTTCCGTCTGCATTGATGGGCATTGGCTTTGGTATTGCCTGCGTGGTGCTTGATGCACCGCCCATTGTGATTGCCCTGTACAAGCCCATGGAATCTGTGCTGTGCATCATTTTTGCCTTGTTGGCATTACAGCGCAATCCCCTTGCTGGTGTTGGACTTGATGGCATGAAAGATCTGGCCCGGCACATGAAGCACGGCCTTATCTTTACCTGCATGGCTGGCTGCGCCATGTTTTATAACAAGATCAACGTGATATTCCTTAAGCAGTACGGCGGTAATGCCGACGTGGGTGGCTACGGCGTTGCCTGGGAAACAGTTGAAGGCCTGTCGGTGCTTGTTTCCAGCGCATTGCTGGGCAAGGTTATTTTTCCACTGCTGGCAAAACTCTGGCAGCAGGATAAGGGCGCATTCCGACAACTGGCCGGTCAGACTGCACGCTCCCTTTGGGCTGCGTCGCTGCCCATTATCTTTCTTATCTGTGTGGAGAGCGACCGCTTTCTTCCCCTGATTTACGGCCCCAACTACCAAAGTGCGGTCACCGCTCAGCGCTTGCTTACACCATGTCTAGCAACGGCCTTTTTGCACAACCTTGCGGCATACGCCATGATTGGCATGCGCCAACACCGATTGCTCCTGGTATTTTATCTCACGGGCCTGGTGTGCAATCTGATATGCTGCTTTACTCTCATTCCTGCCATGCCCCTTGAAGGTGCGGCCTTGTCCCTTACCATTACCAAGGTTTGGGTGGCCTTGCTTACAGTTGGCTATTTTCAGTGGGCCGCGCGCCCCATGTCGCTTGAGCAGTGGGGAATCATGCTTGGTGCCTGCGCTGCCTGCGTAGGACTGTGGTGGGGGATAGGGCTGGTCGCGCCGCGTGAATTGGCAGAACTGGCAGGCCTTGTGCCTTTGCTGGCCTTGTTCTGGCGTTGGAGACCACCACCGCCTTTTGAAAAAGCCGCGCTTGCCTGATGCACATCTGGACGGTCAGTTGCCGTGCAAGGCATGGAGTGGCAAGCATTACCCGGATGATCAGACTGCGCCGGGCCAATTGTCTGAGAAGTTGACGCCACGGTAAAGGCAGGCCTATAGAATTACTGCAAGACAGTAACAGGCAAGGCATTCTCATGGGCAACAAGCTGCTTCTACAGCGCAGGTCAGTCATTAAGGCCATGGCAGGCACTGCGGGCTTATCGCTGGCGGGTGCATCATCTTCTATGGCCTCAAGCTTGCAGAACTGGGGCGGCGGTGATGACCGCGCCACCATCATTGATGTGGATCTCTGCAATGGTTGCGGAGCCTGCGTGTCCGCCTGCCGCGATAGAAATCTGGCAGAAATTCCACTTCCTGTTCAGCCAATTCCCCGTCCCTACCCAGCATGGGTGCGCGTCAACGACTGGTCGACCCGCCGCGATGAAGTTTCTCGCCTTACTCCCTACAACTGGCTTTTTATTCAATCATGCTCCATCGCGGTTAACGGTGTGGAGCGTCGGATATATTTGCCTCGGCGCTGTTTGCATTGCCTGAACCCACAATGCGTCACTCTGTGCAGCACAGGCTCCTTGCGCCAAAGCAATGAAGGAGCAGTTTACTCTCATCGCAGCACCTGTCTGGGGGACGGCCCCTGTGACCGGGCCTGCCCGTGGGGTATTCCGCAACGCCAGGCGGGGGTTGGCCCTTACCTGAACCTTGCGCCCAGGTATGTTGGCAACGGACAGATGTTCAAATGTGATTATTGCAGTTCTCTGCTCAAGGCTGGCGAAAACCCTGCTTGCGTGACGGCCTGTCCGCAGGGGGCCATGCGTATTGGACCTCGTGAGGAAATGGCTAAGCTGGCCAAGGAAATGGCGGAGCAGCGGGCCGGGGATATTTTTGGACTCAAAGAAAATGGCGGCACAAACACCATCTATGTTTCTTCAGTGCTTTTCCGCGATATTGAAGCCAACATGCTGCGTCAGGGAAAGGTAGGCTTTGGTATGCCGAGTTTGCGCCCGGCTGGCGCCAGTATGGATAAAGAAAACAGCCTGCTGAAGGCGGTTCTGCTGGCCCCTGTGGCGGGGGCGGCCCTGGCGGTACTGCGATTGTGGCGTGAAAGAAAGATGAGGCGCAAGCCATGAAAAACCAGCCATCGCTTTTTTCCTCATTCTTCAGCGTATTGTGGCTGGCCAGCATGCTCACAGCCGTGTGGAGCGGTCTAGCGCATTTGCCGCAGGCCGGGCGCTATGGGCTGATTCAAAGCTCTAGCTGGTCGCCATCTGTTGCGCATTATTATTCGTCAGCGGCACTGCTGTTCTTGGGAACATACGCCTTCACAGTCTGGCGTCTTCAGGGGCGTAGCGCTTACTGCCTGACCCGCTGCGGCCTGCTGCGCGTGAGTTTGCTGATAGGGTTGGCCATCAGCGGCTTGGCGCTTATCATGCATAACATGCCAGATTTTTCTCTGTACGATGGTGTGTATGCATACGTTAAAGGGTTGCATCTTGTGTGTGCCCTGGCCTTGCTTCCCCTGCTGATTTACAGGCTCTGCCGCCGCTGGACGGGCGGGTACGGCTGGCTGAAACCACGCGATGGGGCAGACACGAGCTGCGGCGCCTCAAGGCGGCGTCCGGCTCAACGCTAGAACTATTCCAGCCAGCCACCCCGGTTCAGTCCAATTGTGCCTGTCGATCCGCCTTAAGCTGTCCACAGGCTGCCTTGATGTCCTGTCCTTTGCTCTTACGCAGTATGGCCGTGATCTTGCGCTTCCAGAGATACTGCTCAAAGGCCAGTACGCTTTCTTCCGTGGGGGCGGCGTAGGGAGCGCCTTCAGCGGGGTTGTAGACAATAAGGTTCAGCTTGCCCCGCACATCGCCTACCAGCCGGGCCAGATCCCTGGCCTGTTCCTGTCCGTCGTTGACCCCGCCCAACAGCAGATACTCAAAGGTAATGTGCTCCCGCGTTTTAAGCGGGTATGACTTGAGCGCTTCAAACATCTCGTCAAGAGGCCAGCGTGCGGCCTTGGGCATGATTTTCGCCCGCAGTTCTTGCGTTGGCGCATGCAGCGAAACCGCCAGATAAGCAAGGCCGCTATCTCCCAACTCGCGCAGCCCTTTTTCAATGCCGCATGTGGAAACTGTGATGCGGCGTGGGGAGAAATTCAGCCCCTTGGCGTTATTCAGGCCTTCAAGGGAGCGCATGAGTTCGCGCATGTTGAGCAATGGCTCGCCCATACCCATGAACACAATATTGCGCAGCATGGGCCATTCCGGCCTGTCATCACCCAGGTGCGCACGCGCCACAAGGATCTGACCCAGAATTTCGGCCATGGTCATGTTGCGTTCAAAGCCCATTTGCCCCGTAGAACAAAATGTACAGGCCATGGCGCAGCCTACCTGGGACGACACGCACTGCGTCCAACGGCGCACGCCTTCGCGTGAATCCGATGGAATGAGCACTGTTTCAACCAGCGCACCATCCTCGAGGCGCAGCAGAAATTTTGTGGTGTCATCCTGGCTTTTCTCTACCGTGACTACCTCCGGCCAGACAATGACAGCCTTGGCAGTCAGTTTTTCGCGGCAGTCTTTTGAAATATTGGTCATGGATTCAAAGTCGCGAACCATGCGTTGCCACAGCCATTGCCAAATTTGCATGGCGCGGAACTTGCGCTCGCCCAGTTCTGTTTGAAGCCAGTTTTCCAGCTCGGGAAGGGTCAGGTTGAGAAGATTGGTCATATGCTCTGCCGGAATGAGATAAGGTTTTGTAGTACAGAAGTGTTGTGCACTGGCTGTTGAACTACGATGTTTGGCGCTGATGGGCAAGAAATTTTCATGCCGGCAAAAACCGCGTTCATACGCCGTGAACAAGCAAAAAGGGCGTTCCCAAAGGAACGCCCATAGTGTCAGCATAGGCGGTTGGGTGATTATCCCACTGACTTGCGCGCGTAATCACGCACAAAGGTCACGGCGGATTCAACATCCGTAACTTCGCCTGCAATCTGGGCCTGCAACAGCGCGTCACGAATAATGCCCACCAGCGGGCCAGGTGACAGCTTGGTTTCGCTCATGATCTCATTGCCGTTCAGCAGCGGTTCCAGCATCTGCTCCGGCGTTTCCGCGCGATCCAGATACTTCATATTGTGGTTGAACGAAGTGAGGATGCCGTCGCGGGCCTTGAGGTCAGCCCTGGCCATGGCGATAAGCCGGGGGTAGTCGTCCAGTGCCTTGAAGCGGCGAATGCCCCTGTCGGTCATCATGAAGTGGAAGCGCATGTGGTGGCGCACCAGATGGCACAGCAGGTCGATATCTTCCTGCGCAAAGTGCAGGCGGCGCAGAATCTTGCGCGTTACCTTGGCGCCCACGCGGTGATGCTGGTAGTACGTCCAGATGCCGTCGAAGTATTCGCCAGTGTAGAGCTTGCCCACATCATGGAACAGCATGGCCATTGTGCCAAGCCAATCGTAGTGAAAATCTTCTTCGGGGTAGTGCTTCATGCACTCAAGCGTGTGTTCAAACACGTTTTCCGTGTCGCCTTCCTTGTTACGCATCTGGGTGAGGCAGGAAAGGGAGGCCACTTCAGGAATAAGCCCCTGAAGGATATGCGAATCAAAGAGCAGGCGCACAAAACGGTACATGGATTCGGCAGCAACCTTGCGCCATTCGTCCATGATGTCCGTGGCAGGAACGTAATCCAACACGCGGCTTGAGGCGCGCACAATGGCAAGCCAAGTGTTTGGCTCGATGGGCAGGTCAAAATTGGCTGCAAAACGCAGAGCGCGTATCGCCAGTAGGTAATTGTGGCGAAGGGTTTCATCCGGAAGCCCCGCAAGCTGGATAGCGCCGCCCTTGACGTCTTCAAAGCCGTCGTAGGCATCCTGCGTGGTCTCGGGGCTGCCAAAGCCCGTAATGCGCAGCTTGAGCTGTTCCTCATGGGGCATCCTGTCCATCATGGTGGGCGTGATACGCAGCAGGGAAAGCTCCGGGTGACCGGCAGCAGCTACTTCCAAGGGATAAAAACAGAAGACAAAGCCGTTTTCTTCCAGCGTTGCCAGAGCGCGCTTGTCGTGCTGGGGCACTGCCTTGGGAAAAAGCTTGATAAGCGTATCGAGATCCGGCTCGCAGGCAATATCCACAGTGGGCTGCGTGGCGTTTTCCAGCAGGTGCTCCTGCAAGGGGGCGTTGATAACATGAGCGTCATAGCCGTTGCGCAACAGAGTTTTGCTTATGGTTATGGCGTCTTTGAGCGCTTGATGCATCCATGGCTCCTTGCGAATAAAATAACGGGGAATGGCTGATACTATGCCCGCGAGCATGGGTGCGAGTCAAGCTTGCGGTTGAAGAAATGCCGTTATGGCTACGCGGATCATTGTTTGTGGTGCTGACTGCTATTTGCTGACATATCCGCTCGCAAGACAAAACGCCCCCGCGTCAGCGACGCGGGGGCGTTTGAGTACACGTACCTGACGCTTAGTCAGAGAAGTGGTTCACTTCTTTTTTCACGCCAAGCGCAATCCGCCAGAGCAGGGAGACTACCAGCGCGCCCACGGCGTACACGCCAAGGGCCACGGCAATTTCCTTACCGGTGGGCATGTAGGGGGTGATGGCTTCAAACATGTTGGGGGTGAAACCGCCAATCAGAAGACCAAGACCCTTGTCGATCCACGAAGCAGCCACAAGCATGGCCAGAGCAATAGGCATGAGCGTGGGGTGCGTGCGGAGTTTGGGCGGAATAAGAATGGCAAGGCAACCAAAGGCCATGATAACCGCAGCCCACATCCAGTAGCTCACCCACAGCAGATGCCCGCCGTGACCGAAGAACAGCACGTGGATGGGTTCCATGTGGCCGGGAATGTTGCTGTAGAAGGCAGTGAACAGTTCCAGCACAAAGAAGAACACGTTCACGCACATGGCGTACACGATGATGGTGGTCAGGGTCTTCACGGCTTCCTTGCCCACGTCAAAGCCGGTGAGGCGGCGCAGCAAGAGCATGAGCAGCATCAGGATGGCAGGACCAGAGCAGAAAGCGGAAGCCAGGAAGCGGCCAGCCATGATGGCGGTAAGCCAGTAGTGGCGGCCAGGAACGCCAGCGTACAGGAAGGCGGTCACCGTGTGGATGGAGAAGGCCCACAGAATCGAAAGATAGATGAGGGGCTTGATCCATTTCGGGGGATCGATTTCGTGACGCTCGGCTTCAAGGGTCACCCAACCGATAATGATGTTCAGGCCAAGGTAGCCAATGAGCACCAGCATGTCGTAAAACATGACGGAATTGGGTGTGGGGTGCAGCATAACGTTGAGCATGCGCTGGGGCTGCCCAAGGTCAACCACGATGAACAGGGCACACATGACCACGGCCGCAACGGCCATGAATTCGCCAAAAATGATCATGCGCTTGAATTTTTTATAGTGGTGGAAGTACGTGGGCAACACCAGCATAACGGCTGAGGCGGCAACACCGACGAAGTAGGTGAACTGCGAAATATACAGTCCCCACGAAACGTCGCGGCTCATGCCGGTCACAGACAGACCGTTCTGGAGCTGATCCAGGTACACAATGCCGCAGCCTGCGATCACGCAGAGCAGGAAGAGCAGCCACAAGTAGTAGGTCTTGGGACCTTCGAGCAATTTTTCAACCATGGCCTGTCCTCCCTATATGAGGTAGTAAACGCCGGGCTGCGTGCCCAGGTTGGGCTTGCGGCGGATACTGTAGTTGGCGGACAAAGCCTGCCGCACCGTTGAATTGGGGTCTTCCAGGTCGCCGAAGAGAATCTTGCCGCCAGAAGCTTCAACGCAGGCGGGCAACTGGCCAACGGCCAGACGCTCGGCGCAGAAGGTGCATTTTTCCACCACGCCGATCATGCGCGTGGGGAAGGCCGGATTGGGCACGGGATCTGCCAGGAACTTGCGCGGATCCTTGAAGTTGAAGGAACGCGCGCCGTAGGGGCAGCCAGCCATGCAGAAGCGGCAGCCGATGCAGCGGTGGTAGTCCATGGCCACAATGCCGTCTTCCATCCGGTAGGTGGCCTGCGTGGGGCAAACGCGCACACAGGGCGGATTGGTGCAGTGGTTGCAAAGCAGCGGATAGCTGGCTTCGGCCCGGCGTTTGTCCAAAAAGGCGTTCATTTCATCAGGGAAGGTGTGCTCGAACGAATCAAGCCAGAACCATTTGATGTTCTGATCGCCCGGAACGTGCGGGACGTTGTGGAATTTATGGCAGGCTTCGATCAGCGGTTCGTAGTCCTTGGGGCCATTGAACTGGCGCGTATCGATAACCATGGCCCAGCGCTTGGCGTGCAGGGCGTTGGCACCTTTTTCATAGTGACCGGGGGCAATCTTGGCCTGAGCAACGCCGGACAAGGCGCCAAGGCCAGCCAACCCGCTGCTCAGGGCACAGGCAGAAAGCCCCGCCACTTTCAGAAAGCTTCTTCTGCTCTTGTTCATTACTTGCTCCCCTGGGGAATGATGTGGCAGGTCCAGCAATAGGGATCAACGCTGTTGGCAACGTGGCACTTTTCGCAGAATCCCTTGTAGTCAGTGTGGCACTTCATGCAGGTGTTCTGCAGGCTGATGGTCCACTTTTTACCGTTGGATGCCACATAGGTGCGGTTTTCGTTGCGCAGGGCTTCATCACGCCACTCGTTGAGCAGCTGCATGTGCTTGTCGCGCATGAAATCCACATTTTCCACACACTCTTTTTCATTCTTGGGCAGCGCAATGCCGGTGCTGGTATAGGACTTGCCCAGCATGCTTGCCCAGAACGGGGAGGTGAACAGGACCACAAAGATAATGATCCCAAGAATTACAGCTTTGGAGTTATACATCTATTGACCCTCCCCCTGCGCCTCGGGCGCGTCATCATCCTCTACCACGTTGGGCAGGTCTTCCTGGCGCATATCCATGGTGCGCTTGCACTCGCCCTTCATCACAAGGGCATTGCCCACCAGCTCGTGCAGGCCGCTCACATTGACGCCGGGCGCCCAGTAATTGGCAAGCGGGGGCAGAGTGGCGCGGTCAATGGCGCACACGCAGGCCATGTGGTTGACGCCGTGCTTTTCCTGCACATAGCGCAGGGCATTGCCGCGCGGCATGCCGGAACGCATGCGCAGTTCCATGATTTCTTCTGTGTTGAGGCCGGAACCGGCACCGCAGCAGAAGGTCTGCTCGCGGATGGTGTTTTCGGGCATTTCCACAAAGTTGTTACACACGGCGTTGAGCACGTAGCGGGGTTCATCAAGCAGACCCATGCCGCGCGCAGGGTTGCACGAGTCATGGAAGGTGGTGATGATATGGTCGTTACGGCTGGGGTCGAGGTTCAGCTTGTTGTGGTGGATCAGGTCAGCCGTGAACTCGGCAATGTGCACCATCTTGGTGGAAGCCGCGTTCTGGAACACCGTGCCCGTGTAGGGAGAAACAGGCGTCGTCATGTGCGAGGGCGACGGGCCGTTGTAGGTGTCCATGTACTGGTTGATCACGCGCCACATGTGGCCGCATTCGCCGCCCAGAATCCACTTGGACCCCAGACGTTCGGCTTCGGCGTACATTTTGGCGTTGAGCTTCTTTGCCATGTTGAACGTGGTAAAGGAGCCGAAGTTGCCGCCTTCCGAAGCGTAGGTCGAAAAGGTGTAGTCCAGATCCAGCTCATGGAAGAGCATCAGATAGCCCATGAAGGTGTAGATGCCGGGGTCGGCAAATACGTCGCCAGAGGGCGTGATGAACAGGATTTCGTGGCCCTTTTCGTTGAAGGGCGTCTTGGGACGGATGCCGGTGATGGTTTCGCAGTCATCGGCCAGCATTTCCACGATTTCCACAAAGGAGTGGGGCTTGATACCAAGGTGGTTGCCGGTGAAGCTGCAGTTCTTGACCGGATCCATGATCCAGTGGATGCCAAGGCCCACTTCATGCAGGAGTTCGCGCACGATGGCAGTGATTTCCGCCGTGTCGATGCCGTAGGGGCAGAAGAGCGAGCAACGGCGGCATTCGGTGCACTGGTAGGCGTAGTAGAAGAGTTCCTTCACTACTTCCTTGTCCCAGCCGCGAGCGCCCACTTTCTTGCCGAGGATCTTGCCCAGCATGGTGTGGTCGCGGCGGTAGAGCGAACGGAGCAGCTCGGCGCGCAACACGGGCATGTTCTTGGGATCATTGGTGCCCAGGAAAAAGTGGCATTTGTCGGCGCAAGCGCCGCAACGCACACAGATATCCATGAACAGCTTGAGCGAACGGTGCTTTTCAAGGCGTTCTTCAAAAGCATCGCAGAGAATCTGTTCCCAGTTTTCGGGCAGGTTCCAGTCTTCTGCCGCCGGATCCCATTCGTGGGGATTGGGCATGTGCAGAAGTTCCATGGTCTCTTGCTTGGCCGGATAGCAGAAGCTGCCCGGTGTAAATTCGGGCTTGGTGTCAAGCCAGTCCTGGGCGGGAAAGGCCGGGCGGCTGGACACAAGCATTTGCGGCGTAGGTAATTTTGCCATCGTGGAAACTCCTTACTCGGCGGCCTTTTCGGGTTGCTTTTCCAGCGGCAGCCCGGCATCAGCCATGGCGTCGCGGTAGGTGTCCTCGTACTCGGCGTAGGTGAAGTACTGCTTGGGCGGATTCCAGGGGTTGATGTGGCGCACGCGGCGGGAATTATTCGCCATGTTGCGCGTGGGGCTGAAGAACACGCCCGGCATGTGCATGAGCTTGGAGAAGGGGAAGTAAATCAGCAGTACGCAGACCAGAGTAAGGTGCGTGAAGAACAGCGCGTTGATGCCCACGGTGGACACAGGCGCAAAGTGGGTCAGGCCCATGACGAAAATCTTGACCTGGGCGATTTCGGTCTTGTCGAAATAGCGCAGGCAGATACCGGTACCCACGATGCTGATGATCAGCCACAGGGGGAAGTAGTCGTTGGCAAGCGAAAGGTAGCGCAGGCGTTCGTTAAACAGGCGGCGTCCCAGAAGGAACAGCAGCGCTACCAGCAACAGGCCGCCCGTCCAGAAGAAGCGGGGCGAGCCAAACTGCATGATGCCGTCAATGCTTTCCAGAAAGCGAATACAGGAAGGCACGGGTTCCATAAAGAAACGGAAGTGACGGATAAAAACCAGCAGGAAGCAGTAGTGGAACAGCAGGGCAAAAACCCACAGCCACTTGGAGGAATAATAGATGGTGCGCGGCCCGTTGCTGACGGGATCAAATTCCCTCACTTCCGCAACCGTGTTGCGGAACAGCGAACGGAAGCAGAACACTTCCAGAAACATGCGCTGCACAACACCCCAAGTTGTGCTGGGACAGTCGATTTTTGCCTGCTTGATGAAGTCAAGCGACTGCTCCTGCCCACCTGTGGTGGGGATGCAGAAGGGCACGGGCGATTTGGCCCAGTACACCATGCGCCAGACGACACCGGCGATGAACACGACTACTGCCACATAAGGCAGCGCCACGCCGAACAGGCCCGCAAGCCCTATGGCCGCTCCCGCCCAGGCGATGGCTCCTATGAGCAGCACCAGCAGTAATGAATTGAACATTCCCTACCTCACTTCCACTAAAGTTGCCTCAAAAGCCCACCACGGGATTTGAGAGATCTCTGGCCCGCATGCTGCAAAGCCCACGGTCAGGCCCTACGGCCTAATGAACGCGGAATGTCAGCGGTCGTCCCCAGAAGGAACGGCTCCGCTTTCCAGTTGTTGCGCCCAGCGCGCCAGTTGGGCGTGCTGGTTGCGTATTTCCGTAATGCGCGACTCAGCCAGAATTTCCCGGTCTTCCATATACATGTCGAAGGCCAGGAGCGTCAGGCTGTCGATGCGCGATTCGGTCTCAAGGTAGGCCGCCAGGTCGTCCTGGGCCATAAGTTCAGGCATGACGTGTTGCCGCAGAAGAGGCTTCATGAGGCTGAACACGGCCAGGCTCTGGCTGGGGGAGAATTTTTGCACTGCCCGCAGTTTGATAAAGCGGTCCATTGCCTTGCGGGTCTGGGCCACTTCCACGGATTCGCCGGTAACGGCATCGTACACAGCCCCTGCGGCTTCCTTGGTCATGTTTGCTACCGGATTGCCGAAGGGGTCGTCTTTTGTGCGAAGAAAACCTGTCGTTTCAAATGGATAGGTGTCGAATACGGAGTCTGTCCATAAACGCACCATCTCGCTCTTGTGTTTACGAAACACGTCGATTGCTTTCATTCTGTCCCCGTGCCCTTTTGTCTAAGGCTCTCTCATATAAATAGTAAGCGCAAAGGGCGTCAAGCCCCTTTGCGCTTTTAAAACGCAAGGTTTGTCATTTTTTGCACAAGGCCCCGGTGGAGGCGATAAGCCAGGGTAGTTTAAGGCCACGCCTGGACAGGCTAAATCGACCCGTGCAGTTCCTGCGCCGGAGGCAAAAAGAACTAGAGCCGGCTTTGCCTAAGGGCAGGGCGTTGTGCCAGAACACTGGCCAGCCACTTGCGGGTCAAGCGGCAAATCTGCACTGCCTGCTGCCGGGGGGGGAGTAGGAGCTTGCGGCAAAGAAGCCTGGCCTGCCTGCTGCTTGGTATTCTTTTTCAGCATGGCGGGCAAGCCGTGGTATTCAAAAAATGGAACTGTCTGCGAACCAGCCATGAACACGTGGGCCTTGTTGCGCAACATGCGCAGGCGCAGCAGCAGCATGTCGGGCGCGGTGGCGGCCATGCCCGATGGCGCAGCAATGTCTTTTGCCTTGGTCAGGGCTTCAGAAAGACTTGCGCCGTTATCCATGAGGCGCAGCATGCGCGCGACTGTATGAATGTCGGCTTCATTTTCTGCCAGAGGGTAGAAGGCCACATCCACATGGCCGGAGAGAAGGGCGATGCCTTCCTGACAACTGGGGCAGGAGGGAGAAAAAAACATGCGCACGCTGGCTTCGTTGCTGTTGTCCGTGATGGCCCACACGTCCGCCTGCGTACGCAGGGCGGTACCCGTGTTGACGATAAACAGCAGAGCCCACAGAGCCAGCAAAAGCGAACGGCCCGGCTTGTCCGCCGGAAGACCGGAGCGGCTGCGCTGCGCTGCTTGCCGAAAGCCAGCGTAGATCATGGCAAAAAAGCAGGCTACAATAAGGCAGCTCACACAGGGGGCCGTAACCGCCATGAGCAGCAAAAGGCCGATATCGCCCAGAAGGGCCAAACCCGCCAGAATCAGGCCCAACTGGGCCGCACCCATCAAGGCAGCTGCGGCAAGCAGCGTGAACATGACCCCGCCAGCCCACCAAAGTGATATGCCCGCAACGGACGTATCCTGGAACAGTGCGCAGCCAGAAGTTACACACAGGTTCACTTCGTTGCCAAAGGCGCTCCAGATACAGAAGGCCGCAGCCAGAACGGCCATGCTCAGAATGCCAGGAAATAATTGATGGGTTCGGTTCATAGGTACCTGTGAATGTAATAGCTTTTCGGCTGGTGCAGCAATAGCGCGACAGGCCCGGTACTGACCATCATTAGGCCCGCCGAAACATCGGGCTGTAGCCGCGATTTCATGCAACTCGTTTCAGGTTATAGGCTGTTTTTGCTTTTTCGTAAAGCGCGGCCCCATCTCTGTTACATGGTGGTTGTGCGCCAATAAGGGGCTGCGCAAAACTATATTGCGGAGGCTGTGGCGAAAGTATGCCGTGCACTATTATTTCATCTCGCATGCGGCAAGGGCTAGCAATATGCCCAAATTCGGCAAGCCCAGGCCGCAGGGGGCCATAACTGCTGGCCGCAGTGGGGATGCAGCTAAAACAAAAGGACGCCCTTTCGGGCGTCCTCTCGCGTTGTGTTGCTGCGGTCAAGCTTACATGGTGGAGCCGGAGGCCGCACGCTGCATCTTGATTTCAACTTTTTCGGTCAGGCTGGCATAGTATTCGCGCAGGATGACGAGCACTTCAGCGCGGCCAAAGTGATCCGGCACTTCCGCGCCTTCGGAGAGCATCTTGCGCAGCTTGGTGCCGGACAGGATGACGCGATCTTCCTTGGTGTGGGGGCAGGTGCGCATGCTGGCCATGCCGTCGCACTTTTTGCAGTAGAAGGTCCAGTCAATGTTCAGCGGTTCGCAGAGCAGACGCTTGCCTGCTTCGGCGGGCACAGGGATCTTGCGGAAGATTTCCTGGGCTTCAAACATGCCGTAGAAGTCGCCCACGCCAGCGTGGTCGCGGCCAACCAGCAAGTTGTTGATGCCGTAGTTCTGGCGGAAGGTGGCGTGCAGCAGGGCTTCGCGGGGACCGGCATAACGCATGTCCAGGGGGTAGCCAGCCTGAATGACGAAGTCTTTCACGAAGTACTTGTCAACCAGGGTGTCGATGCACTTCACGCGCACTTCGGCGGGGATGTCGCCGGGCTTCAGGGAGCCCACGAGGGAGTGGATAACCACGCCGTCGCAAACTTCCACGCCGATCTTGGCCAGGTATTCATGCGAGCGGTGCATGGGGTTGCGCAGCTGAAGAGCGGCAACCTTCTGCCAGCCGCGTTCGTCCATCTTGGCGCGCAGCTGAGCAGGGGTCATGTACACGCCGGGGAACTTTTCGGGGAATTCGCCCTGCGAAAGAACCTTAACGGTACCGGCAACGTTGAATTCGTTCTGAGCCAGAACCATCTTCACGCCGGGGTGGTCAGCGGGGGCCACTTCCCAGAACTTTTCGGAGTCAGGGCCAGTGCCCTTGAACACCAGTTCGCATTCCCACTTTTTGTCGGCTTCGGTCATTTCATAGACTTCTTCGACCTTCATGGTAGCCATGATTTCGCCTTTGCGAACCAGGGCCACTTCTTCGCCGACCTTGAGGGCCTTGGCGTCAGCAGCGGGAACATCAAGGGTAACGGGCACGGGCCAGAAGGTGCCGTCAGAAAGGGTCATCTTTTCGCAGACGCTCTTCCAGTTGGCCTTGTTCATGAAGCCGTTCAGAGGCGAGAAACCGCCAATGCCCATCATGATCAGGTCGCCCTTGGCGCGGGAAGAAATCTCGATCTGCTTCAGGCCTGCGGCTTTTTTCTTCTCGTCATCCAAGGCCTTACCTTCCAGAAGGCAACAGACCAGACCCTTACCGCCATGAGGAGCTACCAGCTTGGACATTGCGAAATCCTCCGTGTTTTAGTTATGTGGGCATCCTTCCGTGGCCGCGTCGCCATGCGGAAGGGCAGCGTTCAGTTCGCATCTTGTGAATAATCTAACAAAAAGTCAACTACCTCTTAAAACTTTTCCTGACTACTCGCCAAAAAAACCACAGCCACAGCGGGTAATACGGAAAATTCACCGACACCTATACGCTGAATCGCGCAAAAAGAGAAGGGGGATTCACAATAAAAATGTGCCTGAACCCGAAAAAGCATGTGAAAGTGCGCTTTTTTTCGCAAAGTCTTTTGCTGGGCTATGTTGCGCGAATTGGCGTCATTGCTTGCAGGCAGCGAAATAGGGAGAAAAACTGTTTGGCTGGATAGAAAGTTGCTGACTGGGGGAAATTTTTCTCAACCATCATGCCCGCTCCTCGTCAAAGCAGAAGCAACAAAAAAGGCGTGGATGTAGCATCCACGCCTTGCGGTCAATAATCGGAGGGATTAGCCCCTAGAACGGCACATCGTCCATGTTGGAGGCTTCGGAAGGGAAGGCCGGGCCGAGATCATCGTCCATGGGCTGCGGTTTGCGGCTGCCGCCCTGGGGGGCATAGCCGCCGCGTCCGCCCTGCGCACCCTGGCCGCCGCGAGGGGCATTGCCCCGAGGAGCCGCAGAGGCAGCGGGCGCGCCGTAGTCGTCTTCAAACCCACGTCCACCGCCGCCTTCACGTGGGGCATCGCCGCCCTTGCGGTCAAGAAACTGCACGCGTTGAGCCTTGATTTCGGTGGTATAGCGATCCTGGCCCTGCTGATCCTGCCATTTGCGGGTTTGCAGGCTGCCTTCCACGTAGATCAGGCTGCCCTTGGCAAGGAAGTTGGCGCAGTTTTCCGCCTGGCGCTGAAAAACAGAAACGCGGTGCCATTCAGTGCGATCCACCTTGTTGCCGTCACGGTCGGTATAGGATTCGTCAGTGGCGACATTCAGGGTGGCAACGGGCGAACCGCTCTGGGTGTACCGCAGCTCGGGGTCGCGGCCCAGACGGCCAATAATCATTACTTTGTTCAGCATGGTGATGCTCCAAGGTGGTATTCGAGTTTCAGACTCAGGCTACAAACGCCTTTTCGAGCTGATCCAGCACGTCTTCAAGGGAGTCGCTCAACTTGTTGGCTTCGCGCGGCTGCCATTCGGCAAGGGCCGCTTCCAGTTCGGCCTTGAGCCTTGCGGCTTCAAGAATGCCGGGGCCAAGGGCCTTGCGGCGGGCTGGCGACCATGGCAAAAACTGCAAGCCTTCATCCAGCGCCTTCACCATTTCAAGCACTCCATGTTTTTCATGCTTGATGGGAACGCTGAAAGCCAGCTCTGTAAGTTTGGGCCAGAGTTTTTCCAGCAGGTCTTCGTTCCAGGTGACGGCGCTCACGCGGATTTGCAGTGCATTGCCCATAGGTGCTCCCTTGGCGGCGGGCCGCCCGTATGCGAATTTGCCGCGCCCAGACGAGCTGCTTTCGGCAGCGTGCGCAGGGCAACGGCCTGTGCTGGCAGGAGAGCCTAGTCTTTTTCAGTCCATTCGGTCTGCACGCGCATGATGACTTCCTGAATGGCGGGAAGCTGATCCTGCGGGCATACGCCGATGAGGGGCGCTCCGGCGTCGATGTTTTCGTTATAGGTGAAGTAGACGGCATAGATAACGCCCGCAGGCCCCGTATAGACCAGCGGCACCTCGCGCTTCATGCGCGACATGATGAGCAGTTCCATGCCTTCGCGCACGGCTACCGACTGTGAATCTGCCGCGCGGATTTTTTTGTCCACCTCAGGTGTGAAGTAGTACTTGGCCCGCTCGGGCGCAACAAAAAGATGCAGGGCTTTTTTGAGCAGGATGCGTTCCACCTCTGCGCGGGTGAGCATGTGCCGCACCACGGCAAGGGGGGTGCCTGCCTCCACAAATGTGCCTTCAAGTTCGGTGTGCAGAAGGCTGATCTCGCCCTTTTCGTTGGCGCAGATGGATTTGGGATTGCGTTCGCGTTCAAGCGTGGCGATGAGCGTCCCGGGCTTTTCCTTCCACTGGCCCTGCGGGCCTACCACCTTGTCGCCCTGTTTTATGCCCGCAAATGTCACCTTGCCCGTGTGGGGCGTGCTGATGACTATTTCGCGGTAGGGCGAAGCCTTTATTTCGTCCAGCAGTGCAGATATGTTTATCATGCTTGGGTCCGTTAACGTTATATATTGGCGACGCTCCGGCTGGTGGGGCTGCTGCCCCCGAACCGCCGGCGCATGGCGACCGGACTGTTCCCGGCCGCCGCGTCACTCGGAATACTTGTCGTTTTTCTACGCAGTGGGGCGCTACCTGTAATACAGGTTTCTGCCGCCAATGGTCAGCAGGGCCTGCTTGAGGTTGGCTCGCACTTCCCTTCTGTCCCAGATGCCCTGAATGTGCCCGCGCGAAAGAGCGCGGTACGAGCGGTGGTACTTGGGCGGGATGTCCATGCCCGTGGTTTCCTTGATAACGCCCGGCCCGGCAAAGCCGATGTTGGACGAGCGCACCGCGAACTGATAGGGCGAGCAGCCGAGGAAGCTGGCCACAGGCCCGGCAAAGGAATTGGTGTCGTACAGCACCATATACAGGCCGCCGGATTCAATGTAGCGGCGCACAGCCACGGTGCAGCGGGGCATCTGGATAACGCCGTGCGTACCTTCCTGAATGCGGATGCCCGCCGTGCCATGCACATAGGCCAGGAAGGGATAACGCTTCTTGGCGGCGCGCTGGGCGGCTTCCACAAACTTGTAGCCTTCTGCCGCGCCCACGGAGCCGCCCCGGAAGGTGCCCATGAGCATGGCTACGACCATCTTGGTGTTGTCTATGCGGGCTTCAAAGGTCATGCAGCCGCTCTTGGCCCCTGTTTTCTTCTGCGCGTCAAGAACGCGGTCGCTGAAGTTGGGGAAATCAAGGGGGTTGCCCGCTTCAATCTCACTGTTGAATTCAAAGACCGAGCCGAGGTCAAAGACGTTCTTCACATACCATTCCGGCTCCATGGGAAAGTGGTAGCCGCAGTGGCTGCACACGCCCGCGAATTCGGCAAAGAGGTCAGGCCCCCACAGGTCAAGGCAGCCATAGGCGGCGCTGTTGGGGCAGGTGATGGCCCGGTCTGTCTTGTAGCGCGGCGAAATGTAGTTCCACCGGCTGCGGCGGCCATCGTCCGACCACGTAGACAGGGCGGTCAACTCCTTGACCTTGCTGCTTTCGGCCTTGGCGCTGGGCAACTTGCGGGTGAGCTTGTGCCAGGGGGCCAGCAGGCGGCTCTTGAACACTTCCCACTCGTTGTCGATTTCTTCCATAAAAGTGCGGATGCGCATCTGGTGCTTGCGGTAGAAATCGTACTTGAAGCTGACCCACGGCTTGGTGAGCCAGTCCCAGGTGGCAACGGCCATCTTGGTGAAGAAGGGACGCCTGTCGCGCGCCGCCTGACGCGAGAGCCGCAGGAACTTTTGCTGGCGGCGTTCGCGCAGCCTGTCCTTGGCGGCAGAGGTCAGACCCCAGCGGGTGTACATTTCGTCCAGGTTGGCGTCCGGCTTGCGCACGCGGGCCAAGGCCAGCCCCTTGAGGCCGGGCATGGTACGTGTGGAGATCACGACCTCGTCGGTGGCGCGCAGCACTTCCTGCCGCAGACTGCGGAAAAAGTCGAAGTGCCAGGGGCGCGCGCCCAGCGGCGGTTCCTGCACCACACGGTCGATGTAGCCGAATTTGAGGTTGTCCTGCGCAGTCATCTTGAGGTTAGTGGCGCAGCTTTCAATCAGCTCGGGCGTGGCGCGCTGGCCAGCCTTGATGCGGCCTTCAATGGCGGCGGCGCCTTCGGGTGAAATAACCGAATAGTAGCCGTGCGAGAGCATCAGGCGCTTGTCGGCAAGGCCGATGGCTTCCGCGCCGCCGGAACCGCCTTCGGAAATGACGGCGATAACGGGCACGCGCAGGCCAGCCATGCTGTAGATGTTGCGGGCGATCTGCTGCGCCGCGCCGGGGTAATCCTCAATGGGATACGAGCCAGGCGTGAAAATGTAGGTGTGGACAGGTATCCCTTCGGTCTCGGCCACGCGCATGTACTGCTGCGCCTTGGCGTTGCCCCAGGGCTTGACCGAGCCGCCGTTGCGGAATTCCGCGCCGTGGCCCTTTTCCTGCCCGATAACCATAACGGACTGGGTGTATACCTTTTTGCCCCGGCGGCGGGTAATGACCGCGCGGGCAATGAGCATGCTGGGGTCGAGGCTGTGCTCGTCCTGGCCGCCCACTTCGGTGAAATTGTCGTAGACGTTTTCAAGTATGTCGCGCAGGCAGATACGCTGGGCGTGGCGCACAATGCGCACCTTGTCCATGGGCGTGATGCTGCCCTCAAGGCGGCGTTCCACATAGTTGAAAAGATCTTCTACCGTGGCAAGTTCGGCATAGGGATCTTCCACATTGCCGGAGCGGACGCGCGCAGTGAAGGCGGTCAGCTTTTCTTCAAGCAGGTCGGCGTTGTCCTTGTGCTTGCCGGCGAATATGTCCACCAGATAGGTAAGTCTGTCGCGCAGACTCTGGATGCGTTTTTCGATGTTGTTGTCCATAGTATATTGGGGCCAGCTAGACTGGTTTTTTTAGGTAGGCGAAATCCCCGGAATTCCGGGCGGCCAATGGCATGTCTGCCAGCATGCGTCCATACTGGGGGCGTAAAGTCTTCGCCCCGGTCAGTGCGCCTTGGTTCCCGCAGTCTGCGGAAACCTGCGCCAGATGTGTGGACGGTGCCGTGCTCATGGGCTGGTCCCGTCAGAAGCGCAAAATGCGCTCTGTGTTGGCCGCAAGGAAGTTGACGTTGGACTTCAGCTCCTCGCCCGATGCATTGTGGCCTTCCAGCCGAAGATCCCCAAGAAATTCAAGGCCGCGCGCCTTGGCTTCCTCAAGGTCTTTGCCCCAGATGATGGCAAGAGCCAGGTTGGGGTCAAATTCTGTGGGAATTTCGTAAGGCTCGGTTGTCGGAACATGGGTGAGCATGGTCAGCCATGGCTGGTCTTTCCATGCAAATTTTTCAATGCGGCCCACCCAGGGGGTGAAGTTGCTGTCCGGGTCTTCGGCGATCAGGCGGTATTCAATGCCCAGACCTTCAAAGGTGATGTCCGACTGCCCGTAGCCCAACGGCTCGCCAAGGCCAATGCGGATCTGCTCGGCGATGAGGTCTACATCGCCCTTGCCGTTCACCCTTGAAATACGTGCTGAAACGCCGTTTTCCACCTGAATGCGCGTGTTCACTTCCATCAGGAAGGGTTCGCCCTTGCGGGTCACAATCCATTCCCAGGTTCCCACGTTGTCGTAGCCCACCTTGCGGGCCATGGTGAGGGAGTAGTCAACAATATCGCGCAGCACCTTGCCCGCGTCAAAAGTGTACTTGAGTTCATCGGGGGCAAAGCCCGGGGCGATCTCAATGCGCTTCTGGCGGCCAGTGGACTGGATGGAGCAGTTGCGGGTGCCGAAATGCACGGGATTCTGCCCTGAACGGTCAGAAACCACCTGCACTTCAAGGTGGTTGAAGTCGGTGATGCGCTGCTCGATGAGTACGCCTTCATCCTTGAACTGGCGCAGGGCGTAGCTGCGGATGCGGCGGTAGACCGAGCGAAACTGATCCGGGTCGTACACTTCCTCAATGCCCATGCCGCCGCCGCCAGCGGAAGCCTTGACCAGCACCAGCGGGCGCGTGATGCCCTGCTGATCCTGAAACTCGAACACGCTTTTGGCGATGCGTTCGGCTTCCATCTCGTCATAGATGGGGCGGTCGGAACCGGGGACGGTAGGTACGCCCAGGCTGCGCGCCAGGCGCTTGGTGTTGATTTTGTCGCCCAGCTCGCGAATGATTTTCCACGAGGGGCCGATGAAGATAAGTTTCCGGTCGCGTTTGGTTACGCGGCGTGCAAAACGAAAATCCTCGGCAAAAAAACCGTAGCCGGGGTGAACTGCTGTGCAGCCCGCCTCGTCGGCCACGGCCATAAGTTCGTTGGCGTCATGGTAAGATGACACGCGGTACAGGCTTTTTTCTCCGCCTTGTTCGCGCGCCAGGCGCACATGGCCCGATGCCGCGTCCTCAGCCGTGAAGATGGCGGTAAAGGCCACTCCAAGCTTGCGGCAGGCGCGCATGATGCGCATGGCTATTTCGCCACGGTTGGCCACCAGAATTTTGTGCTTTTGCAGGGGAATGCTGTCCTGAGCTTTGTCCAAGCCTGTCTCCCTCATTGAATTGCGCTTTTTTGTGTTGGTTTATGCCCGGCATGGCCGCGATTGCCCAAGAGGCGGAGCGGGCGTGTGCCGGAGTTTGGATTTGCATCGCGGGGTGTTACGGTTCTGTTTCGTTGCCCGCTCCCCCCTTGTGGGGTGTCGATTGGCGAGCTATACAGACTGTGCATCCGCACCTCTTACCCGCTTTTGGCGCGAAAATCCACTCGCGCAGGGGCTGTCCGGCACAAAAAGCCGCGCAGCGGCAAAGGAACGCGCGGCGCGGATTGCGGCCTGACAGCAGACCACTGAGCGTATTTTTCAGGAGGGGATTCTATGCAAAATTTTCAGGATGTCCAGCGCGCCGCAACGGCACTGCGTGACGCCATTCAGGCCGCGCAGGGGCCTCTGGCTTTGCCCTTGGGAGCGCGCAGGCTTGATCCCAAGGCCGCGCCCGATGCGGATGCACCTGTAGGCATTGTGCTGGGTACGGGGCTTTCTGCTCTGGCAGAAAAGCTGCAAGACCGTGTTGTTGTTCCCTATACCGACTTGCCGGGTTTTCCCGCTTCCAGCGTGGAAGGGCATGCGGGCGCATTTGTATGGGGCCGGTTTGCCGGAGCGTGTGGAGAGGACGACTCCATAGGGCGCTATGCGCTCATCCAGCAAGGTCGCTGCCATCTCTATGAAGGACGCACCCCGGCAGAGGTCTGCATGGGCGTACGGGTTATGGCGCTGATGGGCGTGAAAACGCTTGTTATCACCAATGCGGCTGGCGGGCTGAACCCGCAGTTCGATGCTGGCGGCATCATGTGCATGAGCGACATCATCAATAATACCGGTCATTCGCCCCTAACCGGGATCAATGTTGAGGCGTGGGGGCCGCGCTTCCCCGACATGTGCGCGCCTCTGGACGCGGATTTGCGGGCGATGGCCATGGAAACTGCGGCAAAAATGGGCCTGCGGCTTGAGCGCGGCGTATACATTGGCGTTCATGGGCCGGAAATGGAAACGCCCGCAGAAACACGCATGTACCGCCAGTGGGGAGCGGATGCCGTGGGCATGAGCACTGTACTTGAGATCATTGCGGCACGGCATATGGGCATGCGTGTACTTGGCCTTTCATGTTTGACCAATAAAAATTTACCTGACTGCATGACCCCGGCCCCCTTGGAAGAAATCCTCGCAGTGGCCGCTGTGGCGGGCAAAAATCTGGGTCGGCTCATCCGCGCCATGGTGACAAAACTCTGAAAAGTGCGTAAAAGCGCGGCCCGGACATCATTAAAGAACAAACAATACCGACTGCCGGTTTTTCCCCCTGCCTGCGTCGGCCGCACCCGGCGCTGAACTGGCGCAGCTTCGCTGCCAGTCGGAATCTCCCCCCGGCGGGGAACAAAACCGCACTACCTAGTGTTTTTTAAGGGCACAAAGCCATGCAGCACAATGAATCCCTTCGTAACGTCGCCATTATCGCCCACGTTGACCACGGCAAGACCACCCTTGTGGACGGTCTGTTCAAACAGGGCGGCGTGTTCCGCGCCGACCAGCAGGTTGACGACCGCGTGATGGACAAAATGGATCTGGAACGCGAACGCGGCATCACCATTGCCGCCAAGAACTGCGCCGTCAACTGGAAAGGGGTCAAGATCAATATCATTGACACCCCTGGCCACGCCGACTTTGGCGGCGAAGTGGAGCGTTCTCTCTCCATGGCTACCGGCGCAATCCTGCTGGTGGACTCCTCTGAAGGGCCGCTGCCGCAAACGCGCTTTGTGTTGCGCAAAACCCTTGAGGCCGGTCTGCCCGTGGTTGTGGTCATCAACAAGATTGACCGCAAGGACGCCCGCCCCCAGGAAGTGCTCAACGAAATTTACGACCTGTTCATTGATCTGGATGCCAACGAGCACCAGCTTGAATTTCCCGTGCTGTACGCCATTGGGCGCGCTGGCGTGGCCATGAACAACATTGACGACGAGCAGAAGGATCTTTCGCCTCTGTTCGATGCCATTGTTAAGTACATCCCCGGCCCCAGCTATGACCCCGAGCAGCCCTTCCAGATGCTGGTGGCCGACCTCGACTATTCCGATTATCTGGGCCGTCTGGCCGTGGGCCGCATCATGCACGGCACTGTTTTCGCCAAGGAAGCCCTGGCTTGCATTGGTGAGGACGGTCAGGCCAAGCCCCTGCGCGCCACCAAGCTTCAGGTGTATGATGGGTTGCAGGTGGTGGAAGTGGAAAAGGCCCTGCCCGGCGACATCGTGGTTCTGGCAGGTATTGAAGATGTGACCATCGGCGATACCATCTGCACCCGCGACAATCCCCGCGCCATGCCCCGTATCCGCGTGGATGAGCCCACTGTGGCCATGCGCTTTGGCATCAACAGTTCTCCCCTGGCCGGTCGCGAGGGCAAGATTGTGCAGAGCCGCGCCATCTATGACCGTCTGGTCAAGGAAACCCTGCGCAACGTGGCCGTACGCGTGGAAAACACGGCAGACCGCGACGCCTTCCTGGTTAAGGGCCGTGGCGAATTTCAGATGGCCATCCTTATCGAAACCATGCGCCGCGAAGGTTTTGAACTTTCCGTCGGCCGCCCCGAAGTTATTCTGCGCAAGGACGAAAACGGCAAAGTCATTGAACCTATTGAACGCCTGTACGTGGACTGCGACGAAGTGTTCATGGGCGTGGTGACTGACAAGCTGGCCCAGCGTAAGGGCCGCATGCTCAACTGCGTCAACAACGGCACGGGCCGTGTGCGCCTTGAATTCAGCGTGCCTTCGCGCGGCCTTATCGGCTACCGCGACGAGTTCCTCACCGATACCAAGGGTACCGGCATCATGAACTCCTATGTGGAAGGCTACGAAGAATGGCGCGGCGATTTTCCCACGCGTTACACGGGGTCCATCGTTGCCGACCGCGCTGGCGCTGGCGTGGCCTATGCCCTCTTTAACCTTGAGCCGCGCGGCGTTCTTTTTGTGGAACCCGGCGACCCGGTGTACGAAGGCATGATCGTGGGCGAGCACAACCGCGATAACGATATCGACGTGAACCCCACCAAGGAAAAGAAGCTCACCAACCTGCGCGCTTCGGGCAAAGACGAAAACGTCACCCTCACCCCGGTGAAGAAAATGACCCTTGAGCACGCCCTGCACTTTGTGCGCGAAGATGAACTGGTGGAAGTCACTCCCCTTTCCATCCGCCTGCGCAAGGCCGAACTTTCGGCCATGAAGCGCTACCAGACCGCAGGCAAGCGCAAGAACAGCTAAAGCATCAACACCGCGAGCGGCAATATCCTTCCGTTCATTTTGATAGTTCACCCCCGCAGGGCATGCCCTGCGGGGGTGTTGCTGTTTGCGCCGCCAGCATGATTTTTTGTGGTGGCTCATGGTTCCCTGCCATGAATGGCAAGGCCTTTCAGACAAAAGCTCTTAAGTTTTTATTATACTGTCGATAAGCTTATGGTGTGCTACTCTGTCCGCAATACAAATAATAATTTGATTGTGTGTATTGAATACATGTTCAAATGCAAAAACATAAAGTATATTTGACTGTCATGGATGATTAGTGTGCTAACAAATTTACTGTTTGTTGCTTATCATTTTTAATAAGACAAATCGCAAGGTGTGCAAAAATACCTCTTTAAAAAAAAAGAGAGTAGCATTGACTTTTGTGTAAATTTTTTAGAGGTTCTTTGCCCCCCCCCGCTTGAGTTTTGATACAGCTACTGTAATTTGCAACGGATTATTAACCGTCCGTTTTTTTGCTCTGCCTTGCGGCGCCAAGAGAAAATCCGAGCGAGGTGATTGTGCGCGACCCCCATGCGTCCACGAAAGAGGCCGTTGAGCAGCTGATTCCCTTTATGCCTGATATCAGGCGATGCCACACGGTATTTTCTCAACTGGAACGGCAATGGACGTGGATTGCCCTCACGGGCAAGATCAATTGCAACGCCATTGCCGCCACCCTCTTTGATTTCATCTTCAAGACCCGCGATACGTTTGGCCTGCTGCGGCAGGACATGACCAGCATGCTGGGCGAAAAGCTGCTTGAAAAAGCCGTGCGCGAAATGTCGCCTGTGGCCCAGGTGGTCATGGACATCATCAAGCGCAATCTTTATGAGCGCACTGCGGACGTGAGCTTTCTGGCAACAGATGGCGAGATTGTGGGCTTTTTGCAGAGCGGCGCATGCGATGTACCCACGCTGCGCGCCCGGCTTGCTGCCTACCGCTCAAAATACAGCGTGTACCGTGACATCTTGGTGCTTGATCCTCAGGGCGGGGTGTGCGTGCAGCTTGATACCAAAAGGCCTGTGAGCGCCTCAAAAGATCCGCTGGTCAGGCAGACGCTGGCCGCACAGGAATTTGTGGAAACCTTTCGGCCTACAGACCTCTCCCCCGATGGCAGGTCGGCCCTTGTATATTCCCACGCCATCAGGGGCGAAGGTATCGCCGAACCCCTGGGCGTGCTCTGTCTTGTATTCGATATGGACGGAGAAACCGCAGACCTCTTTGCAGGTATGGCCCGCTTTGCGCAGGATATGGTCATCCTGCTGCTGGACGAAAAAGGTCAGGCCTTTGCCAGCAGCGATACGCGGATGGTTCCCATCGGGAGTTCCTTTGCCCTCACCCCGGAGGACAGCTTTACCGTGACCAGTCATGCCAGCAAGGCAACTCTGGCGGTCTCGCGTCCTTCAGAAGGTTATCAGGGCTATGAGGGGCAGGCATGGCAAACCCACGTGTTGCGCAACGCGCAAAGCGCGTTTGCCAGCAAGGCGGCAGAAGGGCTTGATGTTGCCCTTGTGCGGCGGGAGGCGGGATTCTCCGCCCAGTTGACCAGCATTGAAGAACAGGCCGGCGATGTTATGGGCGATCTGACGCTGGCTGCGCTCAACGGGCAGATAATGGCCGCCCGTCAAAGCGGCAATGCGCGGGATGACGAACGCCTCGCCGCCCAGGCCTTGCCGCCCATCCTGGATGCTGTGCGCAAAATGGGCATCGAAATGGAGCATGAGTTCCATTATTTCACCGATGGCCTGCTAAAAACGGTCACGGCCTCGCGTTTGAACGATGCCTCCTTTCTGGCCTCCATCACCGTGGAAATAATGGACCGCAATTTGTATGAGCGCGCCAACGATTGCCGCTGGTGGGCGCTGACCCCGGATTTTCGCCGTATCCTTGCGCAGCCGTCCGTCAGCAGGGGCGACCTCTCACGCCTTGAGGATATTCTGGAGTACATCAACAGCTATTACACGGTGTACTCAAACCTGTTTCTCTACGATGCGCGCGGAACCGTTGTGGCCTGTTCGCAGGCCGGGGAGCGCAGTCTTTACGGGCAGCAGATAGGCGAGGAGTATGTGCGCCGTACCTTGTCGCTCAAGGATTCGGACGATTTTTCCGTCTCGCCCTTTCGCGCCACTGAACTGTATCACCCCAAGGGCGCAGCGCAACCAACCTATGTGTACAGCGCTCCCGTGTTTGCACCACAGGGGGGGCAGGCCGTTGGTGGCATAGGCATTGTTTTCGATTCCCTGCCGCAGTTTGCGGGCATGCTGGGCGATACCCTGCCCAAGAATGGGGATGGCGAAGTGATCACCGGGGCAGCAAGCTTTTTTGCCGAGGCGGGCGGAACCCTTGTGGCCGCCAGCGAAGCCCACATGCACCCTGGCGAAAACCGTGAGCTGCGGCCCCAGTGGCTGGCTCTAGGACAGGGCGAATGCACCTCGCAGCTCGAATCTGTGGATGGTGTGCTGTATGCCGTGGGTTGCGCGCGCTCGCGCGGCTACCGCGAATACAAGCGCGATGGGCGCTACGCCAACGATGTGCTCTGCGTTGTGCGGCTGCCCATTTAGAGCAGTAATTCATCCATTCGTAAGCTGAGCTAAAAGTTTTTTCTGCCAGCCCGAAGCCAGAATTGCAAAAGCCCTCTGCCGCTCAAATGTCGAGCGGCAGAGGGCTTTGTGAGTAGTTGAACTCTGGAGCGCAGGTCAGGCTATGTGCTGTACCTTGCCCCGGCAGGTGATGGCGGGGCCGTCAAGGGAACTCATGGCATCCAGCAGCAGAGTGCGGTAGGTGCCTGTGCCGCCGCCCACGGCCCCCATATTTTCTGCGGCGATCTCCCCGGCCACGCCCATGGAGCACATGGCGCACAGGCAGGCCTGCGGCAGCTCGGCCGGGGCAGCGCCCACGCAGCAGCCCACCACGGCGGCTGTCATACAGCCTGCGCCGGTGATGCGCGTCATGAGCGGGTCGCCATTGCTGACGGCCCAGGCCCCTTTTGAGTGGGCCACAATGTCTATGCGCCCGCTGATGATGATAACCGCACCAGTGGCGGCGCACATGTCCATGGCCATGCGGGCCGAGGCGGCAAGGTTGTCTTCTGAAACCAGCGTGCCTTCATCTGCGTCAACGCCGCGCGCCGTGGCTTTATCGCCCGCCAGAAAACGGATTTCAGAACTGTTGCCCTTGATGGCGGCAAAGCGCACCTCCTGCATCAGGGCGCGCAGCGTTTCGTTGCGCAGGCTGGACGCGCCCGCGCCCACAGGGTCGAGCACAACAGGAATGTTCAGGGCATTGGCGCGTTTGCCCGCTGCAAGCATGGATGCCGCCGTTCGGGTATTGAGGGTGCCAATATTGAGAACCAGAGCCGAACTGAGGCCCACAATCTGCTCCACTTCCGCCGCATCATCAGCCATGATGGGCGATCCCCCCGCAGCCAGAATGATATTTGCGCAGTCATTGACTGTCACATAGTTTGTAATGCTGTGCACCACGGGGCTTTGGCGGCGCACCATGTCGAGAATTTCCCCAAAGCATTCCATGCTCTGTCTCCCCCGGCCAGACCGGAAGCAATAGTAAAAAAAGCGCAGGGTAGAACGCGCTCAGACACCGCAGATGCCCACAGAAACGCAGTTCGTCCTAGGGCTTGATATAGGCGAAGCCTTCGCGTTGCAGGCGCACAATTTCCACAAGCCCGGCGGGCACAACATCGCAGCCGGGCCAGATGCCAGCATGATCGATCTTGTTGTCGGCCAGCGCGTTGGCGCACAGCAGGATGCGCAGGCCCTGATCCTGCAAGGGGGCCGCAATGGCTCGGAATTCTTCATTGCCCTTGACGAACTGGGTGACGGCTGGGCCGTTGGCTACAACCACAAGCTGAAAGCGTTCTTGGGGCAGGGCTTTGATATAGTTGGCTGCATTACGAAGAACAAGACGCAGGATGTCGGGGTCCTTGCTGTCCATGTGCAGGCAGAGATCGTAATTCATACTTCTTCCTGTTGTTATGCGTTGCGCAGGCTGCAAGGCCTGTTGCATCAATCCTAGCCAAGCGGCAGTTTTTTGCAAGCAACAGTTGCGAATGGTTCTTGATTCATGCGGCGGGGCAACGTATGATTCGACATGATCTCCACCCTTGGCGCACTACCCCCCCAGAGGGCGACCAGCCTTTCCGTACTGCGAGCCTTCGCAGTCTTGGTGTTGCTGCTGTGCGCCGGGGGCTGCGGCTTGCTGGCCAGAGCGCCCGCAGAAGAACCGCAGCCAGCGCCGCCGGGGCTGGAAACGGCCTGGCAGGGTAAGCCCGTGCCGTACAAGGTGCGTATCAAGGTGCAGGACGGCCCTGATTCTCTGGCAGGGCAAATGAAGGCCTCAAGCCAGCTTGTGCAGCTTGCCAAGGAACAGCCAGACAGCCTGCTGGCTCTTGAAAGGCGCGCCAGAGCCGACACCGCCAGCGCGCAAAGCCTGCTGCACTCCCAAGGCTATTATGACGGCCTTGCTTCCGTTCAAATAGACAAGGACGCCTCACCCGTTGTTGTTGACCTTGTCCTTTCGCCGGGCAAGCGTTACAGCCTGGGCCGCGCCGATGTGTATTACGACCCGGAGCCCGACATCCCGCAGTTTTTCCGCAATCGGCAGCGCGAGGTGGGCTTTTGGGGGCTGCAAACGGAACCCGTGCCCCCGCCGTCCTTCCCCACAGTTTTGCCGGGAGTCGCCATTGGCAAGCCCATTGCCGCCGATGACCTGCTCGCGGCGGTGGATGCCCTGCCAGAATCCTTGCGGCGGCAGGGCTATCCCCTGGCCGCTGTGGCGGATACCAGCTACACCCTTGACCGCGAGGCCCGCAAACTCAATGCCGATATCCTGGTGCGGCCCGGTCCTCCGGCGCTCATGGGCCGTATCGAAGTGCGCGGAGCAAAGGAAGTGAACGCCGAATACGTGCAGCGGCTCGCGCCCTGGAATGTGGGCGAGGAACCGTGGGATTCGGACATGGTGGAAGACTACGCCAACAAGCTGCGCGGTCTGGGCTTGTTCCGCTCCGTGCAGGTCAAACCTCTGGAAGAAAATCTCGCCTGGGGCGCGGGGCGCGAAAGCGCCTCCGTGCTGCCGCTGGAAGTGACCGTGGCGGAAGCGCCCTTCCATTCGGTGGGGGCCAGTGCCCGGTACGATACGGATACGGGCCTTGGTGTGGAAGGCATGTGGGAAAACCGCAATGTCTTTGGGAATGGTGAAAAACTCACGCTTTCAGCTCCGCTGGCTACGGAAACGCAAGGCCTCAAGGCGGTGTTTGAAAAGCCCGCCTTTATGGCCAGGGAGCAGAAACTGCTCGTCACCGGCTCCACCCTGCGGGAAGATACCAGCGCCTACGAAAAAATTGCGGGCAGCGGCTCCGGCGACATCGAGCGGCGGCTTTCTCGCCAGTGGTGGGGCAGCGCGGGCCTTGGGGGCGAAAGCGGCTCCATCAAGGATAACGAGCAGGACCCCAAGGGCTACGGATTTTTTGGGCCACGGGTGGGGCTGCGGCGCGACACGCGCAACAATATCCTCAATCCTTCCGACGGGTCGGAGCTGGCGGTCAAGGTCAAGCCCTACACGGGCTTTTACGGCGAATCGTTCAACGTCATGACAGGGGTTGTTTCTGCCAGCGGCTATTACGCCCCCTTCCGCAAGGACGGCCTGCCGGATGACAAGCTTGTGCTGGCGGGCAGGGTCGAGGCCGGGGGGCTTGCGGGTGCCGGGCTGCGCACCATTCCGGCCAGTTTGCGCTATTACACGGGCGGGGCTGGCTCTGTGCGGGGCTATGCCTATCAGTCGCTCGGTCCCCGCGACCACAAGGACGAACCGCTGGGCGGGCGTTCCTATCAGGTGGTAAATCTTGAGGCGCGCTATAAAATTACCGAGGATGTGGGCATTGTGCCTTTTCTGGATGGCGGCATGGTCTACAGGGACGAGCTGCCGCGCATCATCGGCGACATGAACTGGGGCGCTGGCCTTGGCCTGCGGTACTATACGCCCATCGGCCCTGTGCGGCTGGATGTGGGTTTTCCCTTGCAGCCCATTGACGGCGATCCCCCGGTGCAGATTTACGTCAGCATAGGACAGTCTTTCTGATGGATCAGGAACACAGCGCGGCCCCGCCGTCTTCCTCTCCTTCCGCATCTGCCGCTCTGGGCGGCAAGGCTGCCTCCAATGCGGGCCAGCCCGGCCACAGAAAACCCTCTGGCGGCGGTAGTGGTTCCTTTCGCAAGTGGCTGCGCCGTGCAGGCTGGGCGCTGGGCCTGTGCGTGCTGCTGTGCGTAATTGCCCTTGCCGCAACCCTCGCGGCCTTGCGCAGCGAATCCGTGCAGGGCTGGCTGACGGAAAAAATCAATACGGCTATGGAAGCCGCGCCGGGATCCGGTACGCCGCCTGCTGGCGTGCGGGCGCGCATTACCCATCTTTCCGGCTCCTTGCCTTTTGAATTTTCTCTTGGCCTGGAACTGTTCGATGGTGACGGTCTGTGGATGCGTCTGCCGGACTGCCGCGCGCAATGGGATTGGCGCGCCCTGCCTTCGGTCGTGCGCATTGCTTCCGTATATGTAAATGACGCGCAACTGTTGCGCCTGCCCATACTGCCGGACGCGCCCGTTCCTGCGCCTGCGCCGCCCCTGACTGAGGCTGCCTTGCGCGCCATGCTGGGTGATGCGCTACGCATGCTTGGCGGTTTGCCCGGCTGGTTGCCGCAGGTGCATCTTGGCGGGCTGAACATCCTCAATGCCCATTTGCCTCAAGCTTTGCTGGGTGGGGAGGCTCCTGCCGCTGCCCGGAATGAAACTGCGCCAACCCCAAAGGTTGCCGCGCCAGATGCGGAAAAAAGTGCGCCTCCTACCGCAGAGGGCCAGCCAGCGACACCCGGCGCGACATTGCCCGGAGTGCGCCCTGAGCTGCATCCCGAAGCGCAGGGCGGAGGGAGAAATAAAACTTCCGCCGATGTACTTCTTGAAGCCAGCCTGCGGGTGGAGGGTGGAATACAGGGGGCGAAAGCCTTCTTGCTGCTCAGAATAGCCTGCGCGGAAGATAGCCCTTTGTACGTTGGTGGGGCGGCAATCCACGGGGTTGACTCAACAGCCAAAGTGATTCTCACCCCCTCCCACGTGGGCGAAGTTCTTGGCCTTGATGCCACAGCCGAGCTTTCCTCGATATTGCGCAGGGCTTCTGACGCTTCCACTGCTTCTCCTGCAAGTTCTTCTTCCGTAGAAATCTCTTCTGCCAGGAATCTGCCCGCCGAATCAGGCGTGCTTGCCGCCCTGCTGCGCGAAGGAACCTATGTACAGGCGCGCCTTGCCGCGCGCGTCACTGCTCCCGTCGCTGGTGGTGGAGCCGCCGGGGTCAGCGCCGCGCTGGAAAGCATCCGGGTGGAAGCCGGGCCTCTGCATCTTGCCGGGCATGCAAAGTGGGACACTGGCGAGGCCGCTTCCTGGTTGGACGGGCCGCTGGATGTGGATATTCAGGCCAACACTGGCGGGAAAGCTGATTCGGAAAAAGACGCTGCTGAAAAGACCGCACCTGCATCAGCTGCCGCTCCTTTCACAAACAGTACCTTGCTGCCGGAACTCGCCCAGTTGCGCATCACGGCAAAGGGGCCGCTGCAAACTCCAGATATGCAGATAGCGCTGGATTGCCCCGCGTGGAACGTGGGCGGGCATGCCCTGGCGGATATTTCCCTGAAACTGGAATCCACGCCGCTCAACTGGGGGCGGGTGCTGCTTGGCGCTTTCAAGCAGACAAGTGCAACCCCGGCAGAAGTCGGGCTGACAGACCCCGGACAAAAAGATGCGGCGCAGGCAGCGGAACTGACAGTAAAAGTGCAGGCCTCCGCCGTAGTGGATAGCCATCCACAGCGCCTTGGCGCAACGCTTTTTGCCCTGAACGACAGTGAAGACGGGCATGGTCTTTTGCGCGCTGGCCTGCGTGACCTTCAATGCCAGTTGCTGGGCGTGGCTGGTTCTGGCCATGTGAGTGCGGCCTTGCCCCTGCCGCCGCTGGTGGGCGGTATGCCCCGCGTGAACGGCAAGGTGGACGTGCGCGTGGCGGACTGGCAGGCGTTGTCCGCCATGTTGCCTGGGGCGCGGCTGGACGGAGACGCCGCGCTCTCCCTTGAACTGGCTTCGCTGCGGGTGGAACCTGCGGTGCCCGCAGCTGCTCAAAGTTCGTCAGGCCAGGATTTATCAGGCAAAAATTCTCAAGCCCAGAAAACGCAGGCTCCGGCCTCGCAGGCCGCGTACTCACAGCAGGCAACGCTTCGCTGGCGAGTGCCTCGGATGGCTTACCGGGCAGGCAAAGACCCGGCGGTGGAAATCCAGGGCCTGGAGGGCGAGGCGGTTCTGACCGATACCCTCGGCAAGGGCCTGCTTGCCGTCCGGCTTGACCTCGCCGGGGTACGCAGCGGGACTATCCGCCTTGGTGCCAAGCTGCGCGCCCAGGGTTCCATATTTGGGCCATTGGAAGCCAGCCTCGAAACAAGTGGATTTGCCGCAACGCGTTGCGCCGTGCGTTGGCAGCCCGGCCTGCTTGAACTGCGCCGCCTTGATCTTGACCTGCCCGCGCAAAAGCTGGGCCTGCGCGCGGCGGCAGGGGCCACAATGCGCTACGGCGCGGGCGATCTGGAGGTCAACGGTCTTGATGTAACCATGAAGCCTTCCGGCAGGTTGCGGGCGCAGGCCGCCCTTGGGCCGGAAAAGCTTGATCTGCGCCTTACGTTGGAGCGTCTTTCGCTCGCGCCCTGGCGTGTGCTGATTCCGGCCTTGCCCAAGGGCGAGCTTGAGGCCAGCGCACGGCTTACCGGCACTCCGGCTCAACCCGGCGGGGATCTGCGCGTGGACGTGCGCGGCCTTGTGGTGCCGGGGGCGGCGCTCAAACCCATGAATCTTGCGCTTACCGGCAAGCTGGAGCGGGACAGTGCTGGCAGCGGCGCTCTGGCCCTGCGCCTTGTGCCGGATCAGGCCACGGTGGTGGCTCTGGGCGGTACGGAATGCCGGGTAGAAGCCCGTTTGCCCCTTCTTTTCGGGCCGGACGGATTGCCGAGCCCGAACATGCAGGGGCCGCTCCGCGCGGCAGTGCACTGGAATGGAGCCGTGGCCCCCCTGTGGAGCCTTATGCCCGTGGCTGACCAGCGGCTTGCGGGGCGGCTTGCGCTTTCGCTTGATGTGGGCGGCAGCCTTGAGGCCCCGACCCCCAAGGGTTTTGTGCGCATGGACGACACCCGTTACGAAAATTTGCAGTACGGTGTGCTGCTCACGGGCATCAACCTACGGCTTGATCTTGAAGAAGGCCGTGGCGGCGCATTGGGGCTTGCCCGTCTGAACCTTGGCGCAGCTGATGGGCAGGGCGGTACAGCGCGCATCACCGGGCAGGCCAGGCTTGACGGCAGCATGCTTGATTTCAAGGCCGTGGTTGACCATCTGCGCCCCTTGCGACGCCGCGACATCCGCGTGGAACTTTCGGCGCAGACTTCCGTGGCTGGCAGCGCCGCAGCGCCCCAAGTACGGGGAACCGTCACCGTGAATCAGGGGCTTGTGCTGCTCAATAACCTTGATGTGGGCACCAGCATCACCACCCTGCCCATCAGCAAGGTTTCGCCCGCCTGGGCCAGAGCAGGGCATGAACCGCCCACACCTGCCGTGCCGCAGGGCAAAAAGACCGCATCCCCCGCAGCCGTCGGCCCAGCCCCAACTGCTCCCGCTTCTGGCGGCAGTGCGGGCCTGCTGGACTTGCGCATTGTCATCCCGGGGCGCTTTGTCGTGGAAGGGTTTGGACTCAAGAGCGAGTGGAAGGCAGACATGCATGTAGGCGGTACGCCCGCCGAACCTCTGATCTCCGGCCAGCTCAGCGCTGTAAAAGGCAGTCTTGATATTCTGGGCAAAAATTTCAAGCTGGCGCGGGGCGCTGTGACCTTTGGCGGCGGGGCTGTGTCCAACCCCCTGCTGGACATCATGCTCACCAGTCAGACCCCTGCACTCATGGCCAATATCAGCATTGTGGGCACGGTGCGCAAAATGCAGCTGATCCTGAGCAGCGACCCTGAAATGCCGCGCGATGAAATTCTGGCCCAGATACTTTTTGGCAAAAGTGCCAGCGAGCTTGGGAGGTTTGAAAATCTGCGTCTGGCCGCCGCCGTGGCGCAGCTGGCCGGATTTGGGTCGGGCAGCGGAGGCGGTGGTGTGCTGGATTCTGCACGTCAGGTGCTGGGCGTTGATGTGCTGCGCTTCAATTCCAGCGCTTCCGGCACAAACGGGACGGGCCAGTCGGGCCAAGGCGGCGACGGCATGGCGGCGGGCAGCTCGGTGGAAATGGGCAAGTACCTCACGGAAGATATCTATGTGGGCGTGCAGCAGGGAGCCAAACAGGGCACAACCGCCTTTGTGATTCAGCTGGAGCTGACCCCGAAGGCCAATCTTGAACTGCGCACCGAGCAGCAGAGTACCAAGGGCGGCCTGACCTGGAAGTATAATTATTGATGCCGCTCATCTTGGCGGGCGGTGCGGGTTGTGATAACATACGAAAATAGTGTTATTAGGCAGCTCCACTGCTCACGTACCTGTTTGCGCGGTTTCCCGCCTGCGGGATGTGGCGGGTGGGCAAGCATACATGATGTGTCAGGCAGCAGGCCTGCAGCCTGACTGGACGCTGCCGCCTATCTGGGGCAGACTGCGGACAGCCGCTTGCAGGCGGCAAGGCATAACGACAGTAAAGGAAATGTAGTATGGGCAAGATCATAGCCATTTGCACCAGTCAGAAAAAAGGCACGGCCAAAAAGGCCGTGGATCAGGCGAATATTATAGAAAATCACGGCATTGAGGGCGACGCTCACGCGGGCAACTGGCTCCGTCAGGTCAGCCTGCTTTCGTGGCAGGCCATCGAGGCCTTCAAGGCCCGGGGCGCTCTGGTCGCCAACGGCTGTTTTGGAGAAAATCTGATAGTGGACGGTATTGATTTTGCCGCTCTGCCGGTGGGAACCCGTATTGCGTGTGATGACGTGCTGCTGGAAGTTACGCAGATCGGCAAGGAATGTCACAGCCATTGCCAGATATTCCACACCATGGGCGAATGCATCATGCCCACCCAGGGCGTATTTGCCAAGGTGTTGCACGGCGGCGTTGTGCGCACGGGCGACATGATGGAAGTATTGGATCCCTCTGCCGGGGAAGCTGCGCCTGCATAACACGTTCAGGTCGGGAGACATATGGAAACGCTTAAGATGTTGCTGCGCACGGCGCTGTTTCTCGGCGGGGTAACAGTGGTTTTTGTGGCCTATACTGTTTGCGTGGCGCTGGTCGAAAGACATTTTTCGCCCAAGTACGCCAAGGGGCATGAGCAGTCACCCTCGGCGGTGGCTTCTGCCGCGCCCGACCGCGAGGCTCGCGTCCGCGCTCTGCTCGACAGCGGCCAGTTGGTCAAGGAGCAGTTTACCCTTGAAGTGCAAAGCCATGTGCCGCCCCTGCGTGTCGACCGCACTGCAGGTCTGCTGGCCGGGGTTGCTCATCAGAATGTTCGATGAGCGGCGTTGTCGAAAAGGCTCTTTCGCAGACATTGCGCATCCGGCAGGCAACAGCCTGCGACCATGCGCCCTTGGCGGATTTGTGGCGGCGCAGCGTGGAGGCCACCCACCATTTTTTGCCTTCCGGCGAGGTGGAACGCCTGTTTCATGATGTGCACAACACCTATCTGCCGGGCGTGGAAATCCTATGGGTGGCGGAGCTTGCGCCTTGCGGGCAGGCTGCACCCGCGCAACACGCTACGGGCAGCCCATTGGCGGGCTTTATTGGCTGCAACGGCGCGCAGGTGGAAATGCTCTTTGTTGAGCCGCGCTGCTTCCGTCACGGCGTGGGCAGGGCGCTTCTGGAGCACGTGCGGGCCTTGCACTCCCGGCTGACGCTGGATGTGAACGAACAGAATCCGCAGGCTCTGGCTTTTTATGAGCGGCAGGGTTTCAAGGTGGTGGGGCGGTCGGCTCTGGACGGGCAGGGCAATCCCTACCCCCTGTTGCACATGGAGTGGCAGGGCGAACCAGCCTGACATCTTTCGGCGCACGGTTCTGCCCTGCGCCAATTTTTTTGCTACACATAAAAATAGATGCTGTGCAGCAGGTATTCCACCTTATGCCGCTCGGCCAGGGTCAGCAGCAGACGCTTGACGCGGGGCAGGGCGGCAAGGCCGTTTTGCAGTTCAGCCATGCCCGCCAGAGCGCGCTTTTTTTCTGCGGGCGCGGCCAGCTTGTCCACATAGCCCCACACATGCTCGGCGGCATTGCGCGCCTGCGGGCCGCAAAGTTCCTTTTCCATCGCCTGCTCCACCAGTGCATAAAAAGCCTTGGCATCGGGCGTCTCCGCCTTGAGCAGGGCGCGTATGGCCGTGTAGGCTGCCTGATCTCTCTCCAGCACAAGATACTTGTATCTGGCCCACTGGGCCGTAAGCTCCTGCCGCGTCAGCCCAGGATTGGTGAGTTGGATGCACTTTTCGGCTGAAAGGTTTTTGTCCTTCACCTCCAGCATCACATCCACCTCACGCTGCCCCAGAGACTGATGAAATTTCATAAAATCCCGCATGGCAATGGTGCGCGAGTGCATGCCCGCTTTGCCGCCAGCAAGCTGCTGGCTGTAATGCAGCTTGGGGCGGCCATGCTGCGGGTTCCAGCTCTCCATGGCGCGATCAAGCCAGTACGCCAGATTTCCCTTTGCCGGGGAGTTCAGGGAATGGTGAAAAACGTCAAAGATGGCGGGCAGGCCGCATTTATCGCAGATACACAGAGCATCTTCAATAGTAAATGTGCGCTCATCGTTTTCAAGCGAGATGCGGGCCAGAACGTGCGGCGGCAGGGCCAGCAGATTTTTTGCCAGCCGCACGAGGGCGGATGCCCTGTCGCCATAGCCCCCGCCAAGGTGCAAGACGATGCGGGCGCTGCCGTCCGCCCCCAGCGCGTCAAGAAAGTCGGCATGGAATACAAGGTCAGCAAAGGCGTGCTCCACCACCTCTTGCCGGGGGGAGTTCAGCACCGTGTACTGACCGGGATGCATGGAAACCCGGATATCGGTTTGCTTCAGCACGGCGCGCAGCCCTTCCAGTTCGTCTTGCAAGCATGCGCGCCAGTCAAATGTGTTTTGCGGGTGCGAAGCCAGTGGGATGATGTCCGAGCTTATGCGCATCAAGGGGATGCGCGCCGAGGCGCAGTAGCGCAACATGGTTTCCAGCGCGCGCAGATTGTGTCGGCACACGGTGAGCATGTTTTCGGGCGTGGCCCGGGCAAGGGTAAGAGCGCTCAGGTCAGCGCCGGGTACCCCGATGGTCTTGCAGGCAAATCCATAACGTATCATGGGCATACTGTAGCGGATTTGCGCCAAACCACAATGGGGATTGGGAGACAGTGGCAACAGCGCCAGTTTGCATCAGGTAAGGCTCCTTAACGTTTTGCTTACACAGCGAGGGGTATTTGTGAATATTATGATGCTGCTGGCGCAGGGCATGGCAGCAACACTCTGGGGTTCAGGAGCGGCGGTGATCGCCAGATACAACAGGAAGACGCAATGATCGGTATTGGCTCAGATTTGTCGGTGGCTTTGGCCGCGCGTCAACGTGCGCAGGGACGGAAGCCTTTTTTTGCCCTATGCCTTTTTTGCGGGATGCTGCTGAGCGTGCTGTGCGGCCCAGCCTGGAGCGCGGACGCTCAGAATGTGGTGCAGAAAAAACTCTCCACATCACCCGAGCGCCTTTTTGTGCAATGGCAAACCGCCAAGCAGGGCGCACTGCGCGCTCTGGTGGATGTGCCCGCACAGCCAAGGGCCGCCGTGATCCTTTTTGCGGGCGACAACGGCTGCCTGGGGCTGACGGAAAATGGGGATCAGACAAGCCTCCAGGGGAATTTCCTCGCCCGCTCCAGAGAACTTTTTGCCAGGGAGGGACTGGTAGCGGTGCTGCTGGATGTGCCGACAGGCATAGGCAACCAGAGCGCCAACAGTTACCGCACAAGCGCGGAGCAGGCTCAGGACGCCGCTATGGTCATGGAATTTGTGCGCAAACAGTGGCATGTGCCCGTGGTGCTGGTGGGAACCAGCAGGGGCACAATATCCGCGGCCAACACAGCCGCGCGGCTGGAGCACGGTAATGCCGATGCCCTGGTGGTCAGCTCCACCGTTACGCAGAACAGCAAAAAGAATTCCGGCACCATCTATAATGCGGATCTGGGTCGCATATCCATCCCTGTTCTCATTCTGCACAATGAGCAGGATGCCTGTAAGGTCAGCCCGTATTCCGGCGTGGCGGGTTTGCAGCGCGCCTTTAAAAACGCGCCCCGCAAGGATGTGATCGCCCTTTCGCACGGTGACGCCATTGCCGATGCTTGCCAGGGCATGTCTGCACACGGCTTTTTGGGTATAGAAGGACAAGCGGTTTCTGCCATCAGCACCTGGATTTATAAAAATACGCCTGCTGCGCAAAAATAGTTTCTGTCGCTTTTTCTCCCGTGCAGTGGCGGGATATGCCCGCGCCCACCTCACGCTCCCGAGCCCGCCCATGTGCTGGCTCGGTTTTTTGTCTGCTCCAGTTGTCACATAGTCAGAATAAGATGATTTTTGTCATTTTATTCTGACAAATCCTAAGCCCCTGACTTCCAGAAGATCACAAACTACCGCTAATCACACAAATTTTCAAAATAGGGTTTTTGGCACCTCTTTTGCTTTTTGTGGTGAAATTCACAATTTGCGCCCTGCCGCAGGCATATCCCCGGGCGGGAATGCCCTTTTGGCATGGCGGCACCATCAGCCATGGAGACCAAAACCATGCCGTATCCTTCTAAGCGCGTCTGGATTGTGGGCTGTATCGCCCTGGCCGCGTGCGTAGGCCTGGCGGCAGCGGGAGTGTCGTATTCGTCGCGGACGGAGTTTTGCCTGTCCTGCCACGAAATGCGCGTGTATCAGGATGAACTGATGCTCTCCCCGCACGCCAAGGACGCACAGGGCAAAGCCATCGGATGCTCGCAATGCCATATCCCTTCGGGCAATCTGGCCCGCATGCTCGGCGCCAAGGCATGGATGGGGATAAAAGACCTGTGGGTTCACAATGTGGAGGGCGGTACGGATCTTGACCGGGCTGCCATGCAACCCATTGCCCGCCGCTTTACGGACGATGCCAACTGCCGCGCCTGCCATCAGGATTTGACCCGCAATGCCAAGGCAGACGGGCCGATCTCGGCAGAGGGCCGCCTTGCGCACGACAATTACGAAGGCAAGAACGGTCAGGCCCGCAGCGGTTGCGTGGGCTGCCATCGCAACCTTGCCCACTTGCCCGTATTTGACGAGCGCATTCCAGCAAATCAGAAGTTCGCACAGAAAATCAAGGAGATACGGCCATGACCCGCAACAAGAAACTGCTCATCGTTCTGCTTGCCCTGGCGGTGCTGACGGGCGGCTATTTTCTGTATATGGCCTGGGCCTTCCCTGCGGAGCGCTGCGAGGCGGCCAAGCATCTGGATTCTCCGCAGATGGCGGGCGATTGCTACGCCTGCCACATGAAGAGCACTCCCCGTCTTGCGCAGGAATGGTATGAGAGCAAGCACGGCATCACCCTTGTGCGCTGCCAGACCTGTCACGGCATGCCTGACGGCAAGGGGGCCATTCCCTTTACCCGCAAGCCGGGGGTTGAGGTTTGCGCTCGTTGCCATTCGCTTTCCATCCAGCGCATGGAGGCCAAGTTTGGCAAGCGCGATGACTGTTCCGCCTGTCACCCCAACCACCAGAGCCCCATGCACGGCAAGGCTTACGAATACCGTATGCCCAGCGGCAAGACGGATTGGTAGCTCGCACGTGCGGTATGCGCCGCATCTGACGGCGCAGGGTGGGCCAGCCCGCAAGCAGGGCGGCCCGCAGTAAAGAAACAATCATGCCAAGCTAACAGCGAGGTTGCGGATATGAATTCATCGCGTCGTGATTTTTTACGTTTTTTTGCCATGTCTGCCGCTATGGCGGCGGCCACGGGCGTGGGCCTGCCAACCCTCGCCCTTGCTGCGGACGATCAGAAACCCGACAAATGGGTCAAAGGCGTGTGCCGTTACTGCGGCACCGGCTGCGGGGTGATGGTGGGCGTTAAAAACGGCAAGGCCGTTGCCATTCAGGGCGACCCCAACAACCACAACGCGGGCCTGCTGTGCCTGAAGGGTTCGCTGCTCATTCCTGTGCTCAATTCCAAGGAACGCGTCACCCAGCCCATGGTGCGGCGCAAAAAGGGCGGCCCCCTTGAGCCTGTGAGCTGGGATGAAGCCCTTGACCTCATGGCGTCCAAATTCCGGCACAGCATTGATACGTACGGCGCAAATTCAGTTGCCTGGTACGGCTCCGGCCAATGCCTGACGGAAGAAAGCTACCTCGCCAGCAAAATATTCAAGGCTGGCTTCGGCACTAATAACGTGGACGGCAACCCCCGTCTGTGCATGGCCTCGGCTGTGGGCGGCTATACCACCACGTTCGGCAAGGACGAGCCCATGGGCACCTATGCCGACATCGATCAGGCCACCTGTTTTTTCATCATCGGTTCCAATACCTCAGAGGCGCACCCCGTGCTGTTCCGCCGCATTGCCCGCCGCAAGCAAGTGGAGCCGGGCATCAAGATCATTGTGGCCGATCCGCGCCGCACCAATACTGCCCGCATAGCCGACATGCACGTGGCCTTTCGCCCCGGCACGGATCTGGCCTTCATGCACAGTATGGCCTGGGTCATCATCAATGAAGAACTGGACAATCCGCGCTTCTGGCAGCGCTACGTGAGCTTTGTGGATGTCGAGGGCAAACCCTCGGACTTTGAAGGCTACAAGGCCTTTTTGGAAAACTACCGGCCTGAAAAAGTTGCCGAAATCTGCCGCGTCCCCGTGGAGCAGATTTATACGGCGGCCAGGGCTTTTGCCGAATCATCCGCCACCATGAGCCTGTGGTGCATGGGCATCAACCAGCGCGTGCAGGGGGTTTTTGCCAATAACCTCATTCACAACCTGCATCTGCTCACCGGGCAGATATGCCGCCCCGGCGCAACGCCTTTTTCCCTCACGGGCCAGCCCAACGCCTGCGGCGGCGTGCGCGATACCGGCGCGCTCTCGCATCTGCTGCCAGCGGGCCGTGCCATTCCCAATCCCAAGCACCGGGCGGAGATGGAAAAACTCTGGGGCCTGCCGGAAGGGCGCATTTCGCCCAATCCCGGCTATCACACCGTGGCACTTTTTGAGGCCTTGGGCCGGGGCGATGTGAAGTGCATGGTCATTTGCGAGACCAACCCCGCGCACACCCTGCCCAACCTGAACAAGGTGCACAAGGCCATGTCGCACCCGGAATCGTTTATCGTGTGCATTGAGGCCTTCCCCGATGCCGTTACCCTGCAATACGCCGACCTTGTGCTTGCGCCTTCATTCTGGTGCGAGCGCGACGGCGTGTACGGTTGCGGCGAGCGACGGTATTCGCTGACTGAAAAGGCCGTGGATTCGCCCGGTCAGTGCCGTCCCACGGTGAACACCTTGGTGGAATTCGCCAAACGCGCTGGCGTTGACCCAAAGCTGGTGAACTTCAAAAACGCCGAGGACGTGTGGAACGAATGGCGCATGGTGGCCAAGGGCACCACCTATGATTTCTACGGCATGACGCGCGAGCGCTTGCGTAAGGAATCGGGTATCATCTGGCCCTGCCCCTCGGAGGATCACCCCGGTACCAATCTGCGCTTTGTGCGCGGGCATGATCCGCTGGTGCCAGCCGATCATCCGGACAAGTTCTTCTTTTACGGCAAGCCGGACGGTAAACCCACCATCTTCATGCGGCCCGCCAAGGGCGCTGCGGAAGAGCCGGATGCCGAATACCCGCTGTACCTTACCTCCATGCGCGTTATCGACCACTGGCACACAGCGACCATGACAGGCAAGGTGCCGGAACTGCTCAAGGCCAACCCGGCGGCCTTTGTGGAAATCAACGAGCAGGACGCCGCCTCCCTCGGCGTGAAGCACGGGGACAACGTGATTCTGGAAACCCGGCGCGACAAAATGGAACTGCCCGCGCGCGTGAGTGATGTGTGCAGGCCAGGGCTTGTGGCCGTGCCGTTTTTTGATCCCAAAAAGCTGGTCAACAAGCTGTTTCTGGACGCCACCGACCCCGGTTCGCGCGAGCCGGAATACAAGATCTGCGCCGCGCGGGTTCGCAAGGTTTAACGCCCATCGGTAAGCCCCATATGAGTGAAGGCCCCGTCCGTGTGTTTGGCATGCGGGCGGGGCAACGCGGGAGGAAATATGGCTATTGCGGGAATAATCCTGAGTGCTTCAGCAGCAGCCTGCGCAAGGCTTGAGAAGGCTTTGCAGGGCAGAGAAGGCATTCTGGATGTGCAGCGCACGCCGGATGGCGCGGACATTGGCGGGCTGGTGGTCGTGGTGGAGCAGCCTTCGGACAAAATCCAGAAGGAACTCATGGCGTTGCGGGAACTGCCGGAGGTGGACGATCTGCATCTGGCCTTTGCCGATTATGAAGATGATCTGGACGTGCAAGGGCACATGGGCTGCCCTGCGCATGAGCCGCGCCGCCATGCGGGCGCGGACGCTGACAATGGCGGGGAACAGGCAGGGGAGACGAAATGAGCCTTTTTGTGCCGCCTCTGCGCCCGCCGGGTGCTGTGGATGAAGAAACCTTTTTGCGCAAGTGCGTTCGTTGCGGCAAGTGTGTGACTGCCTGCCCGCACGAGAGCATTGAGCTGGCTGGCGGTCTGGGGCGCGCGCGGCATACGCCGCAGGTGCGCCCCCGCAGAAAACCCTGCTACCTTTGCATGAAGTGCCCGCCTGTATGCCCCACCGGGGCGCTGGACACGGGCGTAAAGGAAATTGCGCGGGCGGGAATGGGGCAGGCCTATATTCTTAAAGACCTCTGCCACAATTACAAAACCGGCACCATGTGCATGACCTGCTATGACCGCTGCCCCTTGCGCGGAACAGCCGTGGTGCTGAGCGGCGGGCTGGTGCCTGCCATGACCACGGCTTGCGTTGGGTGCGGCATCTGCGACTATGTCTGCCCGGTGCAGGCTGTGGAGATTGTTCCCACTTCATCCCGTTTTGTGCCGCCAATGGCGGCTCCCACGGAAAAAGCGCCCGGAGGCAAGGCATGAAGATTCTCGCTTGGGCGCGACGCGGCGCGCAGGTGCTGGTGGTGGCGGGACTGTGCGTGCTGCCGTGGCTCAATGCAGCAGAATTGCGCCAGATCAGCGGCAGTTTTTTTGCGCTGGATTTTTTCGGCATTCCCTTTGCTGACCCGGTTGGCGCGGCCCAGGTTGCGGCCACAGGCTTTTTACCTGGTGAGCGTCTGCTGATCGGGGCCTTGATCTCGCTGGCGCTGGCATTAGTGCTGGGCAGAGTTTTTTGCTCGTGGGTATGCCCCTACGGATTTTTTTCCGAGTTGGCGCACTGGGCGCGTGGGCGTCAAGGCAGCGCGCACGTGAAGGAAGGGCGCGCGTTTGCGGGCAAGGCTCTGCTGCTGGGGGCAGGGCTTGCGGCGGTTCTGGTGGCGGGCTTTCCCGCAATGGCTATTGTTTCGTTGCCGGGCGAGCTGTCGCTCCTGCCCATGCTTGTATGGCAAGGCGGCGACTTCTGGTTGCTGCTTGGGACGGTGGCTGTGCCGCTGGCGGCGCTGGCGCTGGAGCTTGTGGCTGGCAAAAGACTGTGGTGCCGCTTTGTGTGCCCGCAGTCGGTACTGCTTGGCGCTGCGGCCAAATGCCTGCCCGTCAAAGCTCCGGGCCTGCGCATCGGCTGGCAGGCGGCAAACTGTACCTGCAAGGGCAAGGCTCCCTGCAAGCAGGCTTGCTCGCTTGAGCTGAATCCGCGCCGCAAGGGCGGGCCAGAGCGAAGGGACTGCACCCACTGCGGCGACTGCGTCAATACCTGCGCGAGCTACGGTAAGGCTCTGGAGTGGCGGGGATGGAATGTTATATTGAAAAAATAAGTGAAGTTCGAGGTTTATTAAATCAGTGATGGCATTGTATTGGCTGAAAAATATTGTGCAGATAGATTAAAATATTATAACTTTATTCGATAATACTAGTAGAATAGATTTTATTCAGAAGTAGGCGTCACCAGAAATGATATTCTGAGGAGGATCGAATTAGTGAAAACTTTTTACCAGACATAGTCAATTTCACCAATTCCAGCATTTTGAGGAAGTATGTTGTGTAATGTTCTATATCCAATATCATAAAAAGGGGATGGGAACATGTAGGACTCTTGAGAAAGGGATCCAGTGCCAAGCCAATCTAATGCATCTTGCGTCTTTATTCGCAAAATACACTCTATGCTGTCACTGAAATCATAATTGGCAGTGGTTATATCGCCATACCTTCGCACAACAATCCCATGCTGTGCGTGGGGTCTTAAAAAATTGCTGCCTACAGCGAGTCTCAAGTCAATTATTTGAAAGCTTTCATTTGTTAAAAATATCCCATTGTCCATATCTTTCTGAAGTTCATCAATCTTAACATCATGAAGTTTTTTATATTCTTTGGGGTCTGATGCTTTTCCAAATTTCATTATATAGACATAAGAAAATTCAGATTTGCTTTTTACATATTTAGAAAAATTAACTCCTTTAGCAGTTAATCTTTTGTGAGAAGCAAACCAGAGAGCAACCCATATATTATCTACAAAATCAAGATATCTTGTTGGTACTCCATAGTGTTGCAATAGACCTTCTATTGCGGGTGGATATACACCTTTTAGCTCGTTTTTGAGGGATCCATTTATTAACGTGCTTAATCTTTTAATCTTTTCTCTGAGTGCCAAATTAATTTTGATGTCTGTCCTGTCTGTGTCTTTTGCAATATCACGAAATAAATATGGAATTAGAGAAGGGTAAAAAGAACACTGGCCCCTGTAAAAGACAATATGTTCACAAGAAAGAACACTTTTTGCGTAGCCAACAGCTTGGATGAGGGCTTGGGGGGTATTAATTTGAACTATGTTAAGTGTTCTGCAAAAGGAGCTTTCTCCATCATTTGATATCCACTTGTCCCAGTTAAGTTTCGACAAGAAAATACTCCTTGGTCTGTTTGCGAACTGATCTGCAGAATAATTTTTTACTAAAAAAGACAGATAGTAATGTGGTGCCCAGGGCGGGACTTGAACCCGCACACCATTACGGCCAGGGATTTTAAGTCCCCTGTGTCTACCATTCCACCACCCAGGCACATTTCTTTATTCTTTTCGTGACAAATCTTTCAGGTCATCCTCTGCGAGATCCTGCGGGCCGGAGCCTGCGATGCGCCATGTTTTGAGGCCGCTTGGCGGGTCTTCGGGGACAGGGCGTTCCTCTTCCTGCCATTCGCCGGGGCGCAGCCAGAAAACGTGCATGGATTCAAAATTCTTGTCCAGGCACAGCAATCTGCCGCGCACGCCCTGCGGCAGCAGGGCCGCAATTTCGAGCGCAATCTTGCGGTACACATACAGTCTGTGCGCTTCAAACACGCACTGGAACATGAGCGCGTCGCCCAGAGGCGTAAAGTCCAGATGGGCCGCCCCGGCCCGCTGGAGCAACTGCTCCACCTCGCGGGTCAGTTCTTCTTCCACTTCAAGCAGGGCCTCGTATGTGAGGCTGTCGTCATAGCTGAAGTGGGCAAAAAGTTCGCTGCGGTTTTTGTCCATGAGCTTGCATATACGGCAAAGAAGCCCTTTAGGCAATAATTGCGCGTGGATGTCTTCAGTGCTGGTCTTGCGGGCGCTTTGGGCGTAAGATGCACAAAAAACACGCACATAGCGGAGGCCGCATGAGTTTTTTTGACAAGCTGATTCTGTCGTTTTGTCGTCTGGGCGTTGCCGGGCTTGACCCCAAGGCTCCCGGCACGTGGGGCACGGCCATCGCCTGCCTGCTCGCGCCGTATATTTTTCTGCCTCTGTCCCTGCCGTGGCGGGCTGTGCTGCTGGTCGTGATTTTTGTGGTCGGCGGTCTGGCCTCCACCCGTGCCGAGCACTTGCTTGAGCGCAAAGACCCCGGCGAAGTTGTCATCGACGAGTTGGTAGGGGTGTGGCTTGTGCTGCTGCCTTTTGAAAGTCCCAGTTTCTGGCTGGTGCTGGCGGCTTTTGCCTTTTTCCGGCTGTTCGACATCTGCAAGCCATGGCCCGTGCGGGCTTCTGAAAACTGGCTGCCCGCCGGGTTTGGCATCATGATCGATGATGTTGTGGCTGGCGTGTGGGCCTTGCTGTGCGTGGCTCTGCTGCGTGTGATGGGCCTTGTATAGGCCGCGAGAGCAGGGCCACAGAATAGGCGGAAAGCTGCAAGGGGGCGCGGCCAATGGCGCAAAAGGCCACTCTGGTGGCGGAAAAAGCCGCCGCGCCCGCAGCTACTTCATGCGGTAGGTGATGCGCCCACGGGTAAGGTCGTAAGGGGAAAGCTCGACCTTGACGCGGTCGCCGGGCAGAATGCGGATGTAAAACTTGCGCATCTTGCCGGAAATGTGGGCCAGAACTTCGTGGCCGTTCTCCAGTTCCACACGGAACATGGCGTTGGGCAGAGCTTCCTGCACCACGCCGTCTACTTCGATTGATCCTTCCTTGGCCATGAGTACTCCAAAATATGATGTGGATAAACGCCGGTCAGCTTCACAAAAAAGCGGGGCGCTGTCAACACGCCGGTGTCCCTGCTCGGGGGATATTCGGCGCGCAAACAGCGCCCGCTGTCACTGCACGGGTAGAAAGTTATTTCTTGCGTCCCTTGGATGATTTGCCGCCGGGGCGGGGCTTGTTCTCCACAGGGGGCACATGGGGTGCAAGCACCGGGGCCTTGCGGCACAGCAGCCACAGGCCAGCCAGTATGAGCGGTACGCAGAGTAGTTGGCCCATGGTCAGCCAGCCAAAGGCCAGATAGCCAAGCTGCACGTCAGGCATGCGCACAAATTCCACGGCAAAGCGGAACACGCCGTAGCCCAGTGCGAACAGGCCGGAGACCGCGCCCGTCTTTCGCGGTCTGGACGAAAAAATCCAAACCATGAAAAAGAGCACCAGCCCTTCAAGCGCAGCCTCGTAAAGCTGCGATGGATGGCGCGGATTAGGCCCGGCACCGGGAAACACAATGGCCCACGGCACGTCGCTGACCTTGCCCCACAACTCGCCGTTGATAAAGTTGCCGAGCCGCCCGAAAAAGAGTCCTTGCGGCACCAGTGGGGCGATGAAGTCTGATACTTCCAGAAACGACCTGCCCCGCGAGCGGGCAAAATACCAGAATGCGCCGAGTACACCCAGCAGCCCGCCATGAAAGGACATGCCGCCGTTCCAGATGCGCAGAATCTCCATGGGATCGCTGATGTAGACAGGCAGATCATAAAACAGCACGTAACCGATTCTGCCGCCCAGGATGATGCCGATCATCACGCAGGTCAGCAGGTCGTCCACATCGGGGGCAGTCCAGCCGGAGCCGGGCCGCGAGGCGCGCCAGCGGCCCAGTGCCCAACCAAGGCCAAAGCCCGCCAGATACATAAGCCCGTACCAGCGCAATTGCAGGCTGCCGATGGAAAGGGCTACGGGGTCGATTTGAGCGAGGTTCATGCGTCAATATCCGAGGCGTTGAATTCGCCGCTTTTGCCGCCGCGTTTGTGCAGCAGGCGTACACGGCTGATGACGATATCCCGCTGAACGGCCTTGCACATGTCGTAAATGGTGGCCGCTGCGGTCTGGGCCGCAACAATGGCTTCCATCTCCACGCCGGTAGGGCCGACCGTGCGGGTTTCCGCTTCAATACGCACCGTGGGCGGCATTTCTGTTACCGTAAAGCGCACGTCCACATAGGTGAGGTTGAGGGGGTGGCACATGGGGATAAGTTCGCCGGTGCGTTTGGCAGCCATAATGCCGCCAATCTTGGCGCAGGTGAGCACATCGCCCTTGGGCAAGGCGTTTTTGATCAGCAGTTCCATGGTGGCCGGGGCCAGTTCTACAACTGCTTCAGCTATGGCTACTCGTTCTGTAGGCGTTTTTGCGCCTACATCCACCATGGTTACGTTGCCCTGGCTGTCGAGATGCGTAAAGTTGTCGTTCATTGATACCTCAAAAAATTCCCGCAGCGCGGGCTGCCGGGATGTTGTTTCAAATATGCGTTCCGCATGTCCTGCTGGTAACACGCAGCAAGCGGGAGCAAATTATGATGCTACCCCAAAAAGCGACGGGAGTCATTGCGCCTGTAATCGCGCTCCTCGCCGCAGTTTCCCGAAAGGAGAAAGTGCTGGTTGAACATTGAGCTGTGGGGCATTGAGCTGGGCCGGACAGGGCAGGCTTAGCGCAAGCCCACAAGCCATTGCAGCAGCGGGGGAGTTGTGGGCGGGCGGGGGGCTTGCCAGAAAGAGTCGCGCCCGCTGTCAGAAAAGCGCATCCGCTCCCGCAGCAGGCGTTGCGGAAATGCGGCCTTTGTGGATACGAGCGGCCCTGCGGTTGCGGCATTTTCCTGCACGGAATTTTCGTCAGGGGCATCCTGCTCGGCAGGCTGCGGTGCAGGAGTCAGCTCCGCCATATATTTAAAAGGAATGTCCGCACTGGGGCGCATGCTCATGATTTTGCGCACAATGGCAAGGCTGCTGCCAAACCGCTGGTCGTGGATCATTACATAGGTGGGGGCCGGGGTGTTTGCTGGCTGCGTTGCCTGCGGATTATCGGCGGGCAGCATGTCGGTTGGCAGGGGGGCCACCACTGGCAGCAGGGTGAAATTCAAAAAAGCGTCAGCCACAACAGACTGTCGCGTAAGGTCGCGGGCAAGGCTCTCGGGCAGGGCGGTGGCGGCACCTTCCGGGCCTTGAGGGGTGCCAAGGGCGTTCAAGCCCTGAGTGTACACCGTGCCCCCGTTGGGTGTGGCTTCTGAATACAGGGCGCGCCAGAAAAAGGGCGAAAAGGCATCCGGCAGCACCACAATTTCCTGAGGCGCACGGCCTTCCGCCGTGAGTCGTTCGCGGATTTGCGCCGTATGCCATGCGTTGAGGCCTATGGAAATGCCGGGATAGACAAAGAGCCACGCCATTGCCACCAGCAGGAGCCCGCGCCGTGCGCGCCAGCGCCAGATGGCCCATAGCAGGGGCAGGGTGATCAGCAGGTCAATGATAAACACCGCGTTCAGCCGCACCCGTAGGTGCGAGAAGGGCACAAAGATCATGGTGCCGTATGTGGTGATGCAGTCCAGCCAGATGTGCAGCAAGACCATAGCCGTCATGAACAGCCATGTTTTTGCAAACCGCCAGTGACCGGGCGTTTGCGCCCTCCACAGCGAGCAGCCCACGAGCGCCAGCACCAGCCCCAGCAGCGGAGCAAAAAAAAGGGAATGCGTAATGCCCCGGTGCAATAGCAAAAATTGAAGGGGGGTGTTCGCCATGAGCACATCAACATCGGGGGAGGCGGCGGCCAGGGCGGCCAGAGGCACCGCCCAGCGGCTCGCGGGACGGTGGGGCATGGCGAGCATGACCACCGCGCCGCTTGCGGCGTGAGTTATTGGATCCATATAGTTACTGCCTGAACGGGCTGCGCTGTTTGGGCACAGACCTGTATTGCGGGTCTTCTGGGCTTACGTCCGTATCAAGACCGTTCATGCGGCGAAACTGCTGCATGCGCCACTGCTGCATGTTGGTCATGACATCGGGGCGGTTTTGATAATAGAGCATGCGCTGGGTGTTGTTCGACCCGTACACGGGGTAGCGCAACTGATCTTCCACGCTCACGCCCTGGGGCTGCGAATCGCTCTCGATGGAGGAACCCGCGCCGATGTCCTTGGGGCCGCAACCGCCCAGCCCGCCAACGGCGGCCAGCAGTAGTACAAAAAGGCAGGCAACGGACTTTCTGTTCATATCCATAGTATAGCTGTGTCGCAAAAACTCTGCAACAGGGGCTGAGGCACGCTTCCTGCGGGCAAATCCTGGATTCTGGGGCTGAGCGCTGACCGTGAAGGCATATCGGCCGCTACGACGTGATCGTGATGCTCCTCCGCCCGCGCGCATCCTTGCGGCACGGCATCCACCTGTGGGCTTGCCTTGCAGAAAAACGCAGGGTATGTAGCATGTTCAACACTTGCCCTTTTTTATTCAAGCGTTGTCCGGCGTTGGCTGGCTGCGCCAATTCATACAGGAGTCGCCATGCGTGCACCCAATAGCGGCATCACCCCCGAAGGTTGGCCTTGTATCGGCCTTACCGCGCTCAGCGCGTTGGTTTTTGCCTGCATGGGCTGGTGGCTTCTGGCCGTGATTTTTCTGGCCCTTTGCTGGTTCAGCATGCACTTTTTCCGCGATCCCGAGCGGGTGGTGCCACAGGGCGAGGGGCTTGCCGTAAGCCCTGCGGACGGCAAGGTTATCCGCATTGAGGAGCGCCCCGACCCCTTCACCGATGAACCCAAGCTGTGCATCAGCATTTTTATGAACGTGTTCAGCGTGCACGTGAACCGCGCGCCCGTAGCGGGAATAGTTGAAGGCATCCGCTATTTCCCCGGCGCGTTTGTCAATGCCGCTTTTGACAAGGCCTCCACGCACAACGAGCGCTGCGCCTACAGCATGCGCGATGCGGACGGCAACCCCTGGACCATGGTGCAGATTGCCGGGCTTATCGCCCGCCGTATTGTCTGCCGCGTTGACGAAGGCGACGCCCTTGCACGTGGGGAGCGCTACGGCATGATCCGCTTTGGTTCGCGAGTTGACCTTTACCTTCCTCAGGGATATGTTGCGGCCACGCGCATCGGCGAACAGGTCTTCGCCGGGCAGAGCGTGGTGGCCAGAGCGAAGTAGCCTGGCCGAAAAACGCGCCCAATGCCACGCTCAAAAGCCGACAGACCGGCACTTAGTTTAGTAAAGATGGTGAATGATGGCCCCGGAAGTTAAAAAGCCGCGCAAAGGAGTATACCTCCTGCCGAACATGATCACGACGTTGAGCATGTTTCTCGGCTTTTTGTCTATGGTCTGGGCCGTGCAGGGACGTTTTGAGTCGGCCTGCTTCGCCATCCTGCTCTCTGCCGTCATGGACGGCCTGGACGGCAAGGTTGCCCGCCTCACCAATACTGCCAGCGAGTTCGGCGTTCAGTACGATTCGCTTTCCGATCTTGTGGCCTTTGGCATTGCCCCAGCCATGCTCATGTGGCAGTGGGAGCTTTCGGCCCTTGGACGTATGGGGCTTGCCGCCGCCTTCATTTACGCTGCCTGCGGCGCTTTGCGTCTTGCTCGCTTCAATGTGAGCACCGCTGCTGTGGGCAAGCGCTTTTTCATCGGTCTGCCCATTCCTGCGGGCGGCTGCACTGTTGTTACCTTTGTTTTTTGCGCCGCGCATTTCCCTGCTATCATGGCTTCGGCCCTGCCCTACATGACCCTTTTTCTTGCCATTGGCGTTGGGGTTTTGATGGTCAGCAAGGTGCGCTATTTTTCCTTTAAGGAATACGATTTCCTGCGCGCCCATCCCATCCGCAGCATGCTTTTCTTCCTGCTTGTGCTCGGAACGGTCATTTCCTTTCCGCGCGTCATGGGATTTGTGCTTTGCGCCGTCTACATCATTGGCGGCGTTGTCTACACCTTCGTCATCCTTCCCCGCCGCAATCGTCAGCTACTACGCGCCCTATCGCCCCAGAGCGATTGAGGTTGCGTAACGGTTGCCGCCCCCTAAGGGCGGAAACGCTCCCCTGGACAGCCGCCCTTTACGGTGGCCGTTATGCAAGATATAGCCATCTTTGTCAGAACCAGAGGAGTTTGTCATGAACAACCGCGTCTATTTTTTCGATACCACCTTGCGCGATGGCGAGCAGTCGCCCGGCGCCACCATGAACTTGCAGGAAAAGCTGCGTGTAGCCCACCAGCTTGAAGTGCTCGGCGTGGACATTATGGAAGCGGGCTTTCCCGCCTCCAGCCCCGGCGATTTCGAGTCAGTGCAGCGCATTGCCTCACAGGCTGGCGACATTCAGGTGGCGGGCCTTGCCCGTTGCGTCCCCAATGACATTGATCGTTGCTGGGAAGCCGTCAAAGTGGCTAAAAATCCCCGCATCCATGTCTTTTTGTCCACCTCTCCCCTGCACATGAAGCACAAGCTGCGCAAAGATCCCGAGGACGTTCTTAAGATGATCGTCGAGGGCGTCAAACGCTGCGCCACATATACCAGCAACGTGGAATTTTCCCTCGAGGATTTTTCGCGTACCGAAGGCGATTTTGCCTGCCGCGTGGTCGAGGCCGCCATTAAGGCCGGGGCCAGCACCATCAATTTGCCCGATACCGTGGGCTATGCCGAGCCGCAGGAATACGCCGCGCTGCTTGACCACGTCATCAAAAACACGCCCAACAGCGACAAGGCCATCTTCAGCGTGCACTGCCACAACGACCTCGGCCTTGCCGTGGCCAACACGCTTGCCGCCTTCCGCGTTGGCGTGCGCCAGGCAGAGGTTACGCTGTGCGGTATCGGCGAGCGCGCCGGTAACGCCGCCCTTGAAGAAGTGGTCATGAATCTGCGTGTGCGCCACGACTATTACCAGCTTGAGCACAACATCGTCACCGAGCAGCTTTATCCTTCGTGCCGCCTGCTTTCCATGACCATCGGCCAGCCCATTGCCAACAACAAGGCTATTGTGGGTGCCAACGCCTTTGCGCACGAGTCGGGCATCCATCAGGACGGCATGCTCAAGAACCGCGAAACTTACGAAATCATGACGCCTCAGTCTGTGGGCCGCACCGAGAGCAATCTTGTGATTGGCAAGCACTCTGGCCGCAACGCCGTGCGCAACAAGTTTGAGAGCATGGGCTACAAGCTGGACGATGAGCAGCTCAACCTCGTGTTTGAAGCTGTGAAGCAGCTGGCTGACCGCAAGAAAACCCTGCACGACGATGACCTCATGGCTCTTGTACAGGAAGAAGTCTACCGCATGCCCGATCTTTTCCGCCTGCGCCATGTGAGCGTGCAGAGCTCCGATGCGGGCGGCGTGCCGCCCACGGCTGCCGTCATCATGGACATTAAGGGGATTGAGAGCAGCGGCGCTGGTTTTGGCGTTGGCCCTGTGGACGCCCTGTTCAACGTGATCGCCGACATGGTGGGTCGCCAGCCCGAGCTTGAGCAGTACGCCATCAACGCCATCACCGGCGGCACCGATGCCCAGGGCGAAGTGACCGTGCGCCTGCGCGAGGGTGAAGTGAGCGCCGTGGGACGCGGTACCCATCCGGATATTTTTGTTGCCAGTGCACGTGCGTACGTCAACGCCCTTAACCACCTGTTCAAGAAGGAGCAGGAAGGGCCGAGGCTGCACTGCCAGCACGATTAATGGCTGTTCCTCTGGTCTGAGCGGGTCTGACCGCCCCTCCCTGGGGCGGCTGACCTGTGGAGCCAAGGTGCACCCTCGCCGTGCAGGTAAAGCCTGTGCGAATTACATAAAAAACAGGCGCTCGGTTTTTGCCGCGCCTTACGAAACACCGTATTCGCCGCGCCCCCCCTCGGTGGAGCCAGGATGAAAGGAGTAGATCATGCCACAGACGCTTGCGCAAAAAATTTTGCAAGCCCACACAGACGAAGTTGTGGAACAGGACGGCCAGATTGTTCAGTGCCGCGTGTCGCTGGTGCTCGCCAACGATATCACCGGGCCGCTGGCCATCAAATCTTTCAAGGGAATGGGCGCGGAAAAGGTTTTTGACAAAGACAAGATCGCTCTGGTCATGGATCACTTTACGCCGCAAAAAGATATTGATTCCGCCAATCAGGTCATGGTGACGCGCAAGTTCGCCGAAGAACAGAACATCACCCACTATTACGAAGGCGGCGACTGCGGCGTGGAGCACACCCTGCTGCCCGAGCAGGGACTTGTGGGCCCCGGCGATGTGGTCATTGGCGCAGACAGCCACACCTGCACCTACGGCGGCATCGGCGCTTTTGCCACGGGTATGGGCTCTACTGATATCGCCGCCGCAATGGCGCTGGGCGAAACATGGTTCAAGGTGCCTTCCACCATCCGCGTGAACATCAACGGTCAGATGCCCAAGTGGCTGCGCGGCAAAGATCTGATGCTCATGCTCATCGGCGCCATCGGCGTGGACGGCGCTCTCTACAAGGCCCTGGAATTCGGCGGCTCTGTGGTGGACGATCTTTCTGTTGAAGGCCGCCTGTGCATGGCAAACATGGCTATTGAAGCTGGCGGCAAGGTGGGCCTGTTTGCCGTGGACGCCAAAACGCGCACCTACTGTGCGGAGCACAAGCGCCCCGGCCTGACGCAGGATCTGGCCGCAGACCCCGGCGCGGTTTACGAGCGCGTAGTCAATATTGACGTGACCGGCAAGGAGCCTGTGGTGGCCTGCCCGCACCTGCCCTCCAACGTCAAGCCTGTTTCCGAGGTGCGTGATACGCCCATCCAGCAGGTGGTTATCGGTTCCTGCACCAATGGCCGCATCAGCGACATGCGTGACGCCGCCGAAGTGCTGCGGGGCCGCAAGGTTGCCAAGCACCTGCGCTGTATTGTGCTGCCCTCCACGCCCACGGTATGGAAGCAGTGCCTCAAGGAAGGCCTCATCGAAACCTTCATGGAATCCGGCTGCGTGGTCGGCCCCTGCACATGCGGCCCCTGCCTTGGCGGTCACATGGGCATTCTGGGCGATGGAGAACGCGCCGTGGCCACCACCAACCGTAACTTCAAGGGCCGTATGGGCAGCTTGAGTTCCGAGGTTTATCTGGCAAGCCCCATCGTGGCAGCCGCTTCGGCCATTGCGGGTTGCGTGGCCGGGCCTGATCAGCTGTAGGCAGCACACATCAGCACCTGTCTGTGCCACGGCCCACCGCGCCCGGCGCAGAGAAAGAAGGACAGCCTCATGAATTACAAAGGTAAGGCTCACAAAGTGGGCGAACACATTGATACGGACGCCATCATTCCCGCGCGTTTTCTGGTTACCACCGATTCCAAAAAGCTGGGTGAAAACTGCATGTCCGGCCTTGAACCCGATTGGGTCAAGCGCGTGACCCCCGGTGACATCATGGTTGCGGGCCGTAACTTCGGTTGCGGCTCTTCCCGTGAACACGCGCCCATAGCCATTCTTGGCGCGGGCATGCACGTGGTGATCGGACACAGCTTTGCGCGCATTTTTTACCGCAACTCCTTCAATATGGGCCTTCTGCTCATGGAAGTGGGCGATGACGTGGACAAGATCAATGACGGCGACGAGCTGGAAATCGACGCCGCCACCGGCATTATCCGCGATCTGACCAACGGCACGCAGATAACCTGCCCGCCGCTGCCCAAGTCCATGGCTGCCATCCTGAATAAGGGTGGGTTGGTTGGCTATGTCAAGGAACGCTTGGCCTAAATTGGCCTTTTGCCCTCTGGCTGCGTTAGATAATCCTTTTTACTCCGGTCGAGTACCATGAGAGTACACTCCCTGCGTAAAAGGATTATCTGCCTTGCCTGAGAACAAAAATCCAATTTTTACAGGATATTTTTGGTCAGAACTGCGTCAAAACGGGCTTTTGCCTCCAGTCAAATACCGTAAGAGTATATTCCTGTCGGCAATCCCCTTTTTTCCTTGTTCTGGCGCAAAAATCTTCATGTAAAAAAGAGCTGGTAGTCGGCTAATTATAAGAAAATGAGCATCAACAGAAAGAATTGAGTTCAAGGATATTTTATGAAAAAGACCATCTGCCTCTTGCCGGGTGACGGCATCGGCCCGGAGATTCTGGCCGAAGGTGTTAAGGTTCTCAAGGCCGCCGCTGAAAAGTTTGGCCACGAATTTGTTTTCGACACCGCGCACATCGGCGGTTCCGCCATTGATGCGGCTGGCGACCCCCTGCCGGAAGAAACCGTGCGCAAGTGCCGCAATGCCGACGCCGTATTTCTGGCGGCTGTGGGCGGCCCCAAGTGGGACGCCCTCGCGCCCGAAAAACGGCCGGAAAAAGGCCTGCTGCGCATCCGCAAAGAGCTTGAGCTTTTTGCAAACCTGCGTCCGGCCATGCTGTTGCCCGAACTGGCCGGCGCGTGCCTGTTGCGCGCCGACATCGCCGCCAAGGGCCTTGACCTCGTGGTTGTGCGCGAACTGACCGGCGACATCTATTTTGGCGAACCGCGCGGGCAGGAAATGCGCGATGGCCTGCGCACCGGCTACAACACCATGGTGTACAACGAGGAAGAAATCCGCCGCATTGCCACGGTGGCCTTTGAAACGGCACGTAAACGCCGCAACAAGGTCTGCTCTGTGGAAAAGAGCAACGTGCTGGAAACCTCGCGCCTGTGGAAGGAAGTGGTCATTGAAACCCATCGCCAATACGCCGATGTGGAACTGACTCACATGTACGTGGACAATGCCGCCATGCAGCTTGTGCGCGATCCTTCGCAGTTTGACGTGATCCTCACGGGTAATATTTTTGGCGATATTCTGTCTGACGAAGCCTCGGTCATCACCGGCTCGCTGGGCATGCTGCCTTCGGCCTCCATGGGCGCTTCCGGCCCCGGCCTGTTTGAACCCATCCATGGCTCCGCTCCCGACATCGCGGGGCAGAACAAGGCCAACCCCCTTGCCACCATCCTTTCCGGGGCCATGATGCTGCGCCTTGGCTTTGATATGGGCAAGGAAGCCGATGCCATCGAGGCGGCAGTGCGCAAGGCCTTGGCTGATGGTTTCCGCACTGGCGACATTATGGAACCCGGCAAAACTCTGCTGGGTTGCAAAGAGATGGGCGACAAGGTTGTGGAGCGGCTGTAGCCGCTGCTCCGAACCATTTCAAAAGGCCGTCCGCATCATCGGGCGGCCTTTTGTTTTATGCGTGTTTGTGGCGCTGAAAAAAGGCTGTTATCTGTTTGCCCAGCATGACCAGTACAACCGATGCGGCAATAAAGGCCACCCCTGCGACCAGCGACATGCTGAACGGCTCGCTGAATACCAGAATACCCACCACCACGGCGGTTACAGGCTCCATAACGCCAAGGATGGATGTCAGCGTGGAGCCGATGCGCTGTACTGCAAGAATGAGGGTGAGGTTTGAAATAACGGCTGTCACCACTGCCAGCAATGTTGCGAGCAGCAGTTCCCACCATGAGTGCAGGGGCTGGAACGAGTCTGACAACAGGGCGTTGGCCCCGGAAATAACCGCCCCAAAGGCCAGCACGTAAAAAGTCATCACAAGACCGCTCATGTTGGGAATGCGCGCGGCATAAATGGTTGTGATGTATACGGCGTTGCACAGTGCGGAAAGCAGAAGCAGGGCCACGGCCAGCAAGCTTGCCCCGCCCATGTCGCCGTCACTTCCGCCGCAGAGCAGATACACGCCAGCAATTGCCAGCAGGATGGATAGGGCCGTGATCCACGAGAAGCGCTCGTGATAAAACACAATCATAATCAGCATGACCATGACGGGATAGGTAAATTGCAGCGTTGCCACAACACCGCTCGGCATGTGCTTGAATCCCCAAAAAAAGAGCAGGGCCGCCATTGTGTACATGGAACTCATGGCGGCAAGCTTGCACAGATCAATGCCGCGCGCGCTGAATCTTTCGCCGCGTACGGCAAGCACTATGCCCAGCACCACTGTGGCAATGGCAAAGCGATAGAACAGGGCGGAAGGCCCTGAAACGCCGCCATGCATCAGCGGTAGTGTAAACAGCGGGATAAGGCCAAAGGCCGCAGAAGAAAGAATACTGTAAAAAAAGCCCATGACATCCTTCTTGGTGGGGAACAACAAACAGATTCCATACCGGGGAAGCGACAGTGTGGCAAGCTTGCGCACGGCATAAAAAAACGTCCCCGGTACAAACCGGGGACGTTGTCGCGCGTGTGCAGCGCGGAAGGTATCGCGCTGTTACTTGGATTGATCCATGACCACTTCAGCCTCGGGGTGAACCTGGCGCAGTGCTTCATGCATGGCGGCTGCATCCGCAAATGCGCGGAAGGGGCCGATTTTTTCATCACCCTGAGCGGCGTTGTAGCGCACAAAATATGCTTCATCGGGTTTGAGGGGCGTGCCGCTTTCGTCACTGATGACTTCCAGCTTGACCTTGCTGATGCCTTTATCATCAATATCAATCTGTTGCGCTGCGGCAAAGGAAAGATCAATGATGCGCCCGCGCACAAAGGGGCCTCTGTCTGTCACACAGACCATAACGCTCTTGCCGTTATTCTGGTCGGTGACGCGAACAACCGTGCCCATGGGCAGGGTGCGGTGCGCGGCGGTAAAGGTGTACATGTCGTAATCAAGCCCGCTGGCGGTGGAGCCGCCATGGAAATCGCGTCCATACCATGAGGCCTTGCCGGCCATGATTTCGCTTTCCTGAGCGCGTTTCAGCCAGATATCACGGCTGTCGGTGCTATCCCGGCGTTCTTTTTCGGATAAGGACGCAGTGGATGAGGATTTGCGTTGCTTGGATTTGGAGCGCGATTCAGCTTTATCGCGCTTGGAGCGCGAGCTGTGCGAAGAGGCGGTTTTGTCACTGGTCTTTTCGCGTTTGGATTTGCGAGTCTCAGTGTCGCCGGAAGACTTTTTGGCGGCGTGGGGGGTAGCGTTCGAATGCTTTTGATCGGAGGGAGCGCTTTGTGAAGCCGCGTCGGCGTTCATGGGGGAGGCCAAAAGCATGCATAAGGCTATGGCCGCCAGCACTAATGGCCAGCGTGAATACTTCATGATCGTTCCTTTGTTAGTGTTCGAGGCTGGCCAGCGAAATTGCCGGACGAACCGCGCCCGCGGTTCTGACCCCAGGAACCTTCCAATGATGGCAGCAAGCGCGCCTTGCGCTCAACGTCCATCGGTTCCCCAGGGGAATGCCTGTTCTTTGTAGAGGCACTATACAGTAAAAAAATGCTCCGTGTCAAACTGATAAAATCTTTTAATTCAATTGGTTATTGAAAAAGATAGTCTAGAAAATGTCAAAATTGCAGCAGGGGAGTATGAAATCGGTACGATCGCGCGGCATGGCGAACTGGCATGGAGGTGAGGCAAAAGCCTGCGTGCGGCAGAAATATTTGCGCAGAAATGCAGGGAATGGCACCGGATTCCGCCAAATAAAAAGGGCAGGCAGCCGCAAAGCTACCTGCCCTGACAGTTCCGTCGTAGCGGTGTTACCAGTCCAGCGTGCGCTTGAAAGCGCGGGCCAGATCTTCCACCGAAGAGTTGACGATGACGCTGTCGCCGGATTTCATGGTCAGCTGACCGTTACCGGTGACAGTACCGATACGGGTACAGGGCTGCCACATTCCCAGCGCATCGAGAATCATGGCCAGATCGGGCTTGACGCTCACAACCAGGCGGCTGGCGCTTTCGCTGTAGAGCAGTTCGGTCACGTTCATGGCTTCAAAGGCGGGCACGGCATCAAGGTTGATTTCCGCACCCAGGCGACCGCCGATGCACATTTCTGCAATGGCCACGGCAAGGCCGCCGTCAGAGCAGTCGTGGCAGGCGGAAATGGCGCGCTGGCCCATGAGGGCGTTGACCGCGCGGTAGCGCAGCATGGCGTTGGAGGCGTCCACATGGGGTACGCGGCCACCCTTGAGGCCTAGTTCCGTAGCGGCTTCGCTGCCTGCCATTTCGCGCCAGGTGCCGCCGAGCACGTAGATGGCATCGCCGGGCTGCTTGAAGTCCGAGGTCTGGGCCGCAGTGACGTTGCGGATGACGCCAAGAATGGAGAACAGCACCGTGGGCGGAATGGAAATGCGCTCACCGCCGCCGGTGTAGTCGTTCTTCATGGAGTCCTTGCCCGAGATGCACGGCACGCCGTAGGCCAGCGAGAACTGGCGCAGGGCGCGGCAGGCGCGCACAAGCTGAGCCAGCTTGTAACGTCCGTCAGGGTTGGATGGGCTGACCACCGGGTCGCACCAGCAGAAGTTGTCCACACCTGCCAGGGCGTCAGGGTCTGCACCCACGGCAACGGCATTGCGGATGGCTTCGTCCATGGCGTTGGCCATCATCCAGTAGGTGTCGTAATCGCTGAACTTGGGGCAGATGCCATGGGAGATCACAAGGCCCGCGTCCGATTCCAGCAAGGGGCGGATAACGCCAGCGTCCGCCGGGCCGTCGCGCTTGACGCCCACAAGGGGTTTCACCACGCTACCGCCGCGCACTTCGTGGTCATACTGGCGGATGATGTATTCCTTGGAGCAGATATTGAGCGTGCCGAGCATGCGCTGCAAAAATGCGGTCTGCTCAACTTCGGCCACGTCCACGGTGACGTCGGTGATCTCAGGGGCCTTCCATTCGGCTTCAAGCTCGAGCTGCGGCACGCCGTCGTGCATGAATTCCATGGGCATGGAGGCGATGATGCGGTCGTGGTAGCGCACTTCAAAGAAGCCGGATGTGGTGAAGCGGCCAAGGGCCGTGGCCTCCACATCCATGCGGGCGGCAAGGGCCATGAATTCTTCGAGCTTTTCCGGCGAAACGGCCAGGGTCATGCGTTCCTGCGCTTCAGAAAGCAGAATTTCCCAGGGGCGCAGGCCATCGTATTTCAGCGGAGCCTTGGCGATATCCAGCACGCAGCCGCCCGTATCTTCTGCCATTTCACCCACTGAGGAGGAAAGGCCGCCGGCGCCGTTGTCGGTGATGGCGTGGTACAGGCCCATATCGCGGGCGCGCATGATGAAGTCGTACATCTTGCGCTGGGTGATGGGGTCGCCGATCTGCACCGCAGTGGCGGGCGAGCCTTCGTGCAGCTCTTCAGAAGAGAAGGTCGCGCCGTGGATGCCGTCCTTGCCGATGCGGCCGCCGGTCATGACAATGTAGTCGCCTTCTTCGGCCTGCTTGAACCAGCCGGGGCGGCCATGAATCTCTGCGGGGATGATGCCCACGGTGCCGCAGTAAACCAGCGGCTTGCCAAGATAGCGCTCGTCAAAAACCAGCGAACCGTTGACCGTGGGAATGCCCGACTTGTTGCCGCCGTGTTCCACGCCTTCGCGCACGCCTTCCAGCACGCGGCGGGGGTGCAGCAGGCGCGGGGGCAGGTTTTTATCGTGGAAGGGCGAGGCAAAGCAGAACACGTCCGTATTGCACACCAGTTCCGCGCCCATGCCGGTGCCCATGGGGTCACGGTTCACGCCCACAATGCCGGTGAGCGCGCCGCCGTACGGGTCGAGCGCCGAAGGGCTGTTGTGGGTTTCAACCTTGATGCAGGCGTCGTAGCCGTTGATAAAGGCGATAACGCCCGCGTTGTCCTTGAAAACGGACTTGCAGTAGTCGTCTTCACCCATGCGCTCGCGCAGCATGGCCGTGGCGTCGCGGATGCAGGTCTTGTAGAGGTTGTCCACCACTTCGCTGCGGCCCGTGGCGGCATCGGTATAATTGATGCGCGAGGCAAAAATCTTGTGCTTGCAGTGCTCGGACCACGTCTGGGCCAGCACTTCCATTTCCACATCCGTGGGGTCGGCGGGCAGGCCAAGGGCCTTGCGGCGGTCAGCTTCTTCCTGCGCGGTGAACTGCTCGCGGATACTGTGCATTTCCTTGAGGTTGAGCGCCCAGGTATTTTCGCGGCTGGCCTTGGTCAGGGCTTCGTCGTCCATGGCGGAAAGAGCGATGGTGTCAACGGTTTCGTTGATCTCGCCTGTAACCCTGGCGGCCTGCGCTTCAAAGCCGGGCTGGGCGTCCCATTCCTGACGGCTCTTGATGCGGTAGCGCTGGATGAGCGTGTTGCACAAAAGGTCGCGGGCCAGCATGTCCACCTGCTCGCGTGTGAGGGGCGCGGCCTTGTCGCTGCTGATGCGGTACTGCACGGCAGTATACACGCGCAGGCTGTCGCGCGGGATGTCCAGCACCATGGCGGCGGTGTCGCGTGCGGTGCGGGCCTCGTTATCTGTCACGCCGGGGCGGAAGCCCACTTCCACAAACCAGTCTGCCGCAGGGTCCAGCAGTGGCAGCGGTTCAAGGGAGGCTTCCTGAAGGATGGGGTCGTGCCAGATGCTTTCGTCCAGCAAGCGGGCCACCTGCGCGGCATCAAGCCCGTCAGCCGTAAAGACCTTGATCTGGCGAACGCCAGAAACAGAAATGTTCAGCGCCTTGCGCAGGTGCTGGGCCGTCTTGCGGCCCTGGGTATCGTCAAGTCCGGCGCGGGGGCCGGTTTCCACCCTATAGAGCATGATTTGCATTCCTCTTGGTTTGGCTGCTTACTTTTTTCTGTCGCGCACGTAGTCGGCCATCTGGCGCATAAGCTCGCGCTCGGGTCTGTCAGGCAGAGTTTCTAATGCCTGCCTGGCCGCGTCAAGAAATTCATCGGCCTGACGGCGCACGGCATCGTCATGTCCGGCCTGCCGGATGCTCTCGGCAATGCTTGCGGCATCGGTTTCCGTCATCAGCCCTGCGCAAAAGGCGGCGTCAAAGGCGCTGCGTTCTGCGGTGCTCAGGCTGTCGCGGTAGAGGCGCAGGGGCGGCGTGAGCTTGCCCTCGCGCACATCGCCGCCAGTGGGCTTGCCTGTCACGCTTTCTGGCGCGAAATCAAGGGCATCGTCCACCATCTGAAAGGCCATGCCAAGGTTTTCGCCATAGGCGGCGGCAGCGGCCACTGCGGCATCATCGGCCCCGGCGGCAAGCGCGCCCATTTCACAGGCAGCGCGAATAAGCCAGGCCGTTTTGCCGCGCACCATGTCTTCATAGTCGGCGCTGCTGGAATCCACGCGGCGCTGGGCCGCGATCTCGAGGATTTCACCCGCCGCTGTGCGGCTGGTGGCTTCCGAAAAACAGCGGGTCAGTCGCGTGTCGCCGTAATTGGCCACCAGGGCGTTGGCCCCGGCCAGCAGGGCATCGCCTGCAAGAATGACGCTGGAAACGTCAAAAAGCGTATGCGCAGCGGGCTTGCCACGGCGGCTTACGGCATTGTCCAGCACATCGTCGTGCAGCAGGGTTGCGGCGTGGAGCATTTCCAGCGTGATCGCCAGATCCTGTATGCTCTTGGCCTCATGCCCCAGCAGACGGGCCGTGAGCACGGTCAGCAGGGGCCGCAGGCGCTTGCCGCCCGCATCAAAAATATGCCGGGCCACAGGCCGCACCGGTTCCGGCAGGGTATCCACTGCCTTGTTCAGAGCGCGGTTGATGCCGGGCAGCTCAAGGGCCAGACGTGCTTTCAGTTGGATCATATGCTACTCAGATAAGGTTAAGCGCGGGCAACACCCGCGTAAGCGCGCGCAGCGCGCCGGGAAAATCCTTTTCATCATTGGCGCGCGGCCCGACCTTGTTGGAAACGCTGCGCGCTTCCACACAGGGGATGCCCTCGCGGGCGCAGGCATACGCTACGGCAAAGCCTTCCATATTTTCCAGATCAGCCCGGTAGCGGGCGCGTAGGTCTGCCGCTCTGGCAAAACTTGCGCTGACCCCGGCCACGGTGAGCGATGTGCATGGCAAAAAAACATGCCGTTGCTGACGTGCGCCAAAGCGTTCCAGCGCTTCCGGCCCTGCCAGGGACAGGCGGTTGCGCACCGCAGGCCCGCTCTCTGGTTGCCACTGCGGAAAGCCAAAAGCTTCGGCGGTGACGGAGCGCCCGTCGTGCAGACCGTATTCGGGCCAGATTTCTTCGCTCACCATGCACAATCCCAGAAGCCGACGCTCTGTCAGGTCAAAGGCCCCGGCAAGGCCTGCGTTGAGCACAGCCGTTATGGGCGTACCCTCGGCTTTAGCCCGGCAAAGGGCCATGCCCATGGCCAGAGCGGCGTTAATGGGGCCGACTCCGGTAATGCAGCACAGCGCGGTGCCATGCTTGAGGCTCACGGGCCAAAGGTGCATTTCTGGCCAGGATTTTGCCGGGCTTTCAGTTGCTTCCCCGGCTGTGGCGGCAAGCCCCGCCGGGGAAAAACCGGGCACAAGGCTCGCCAGTTCCGGGCCGGTGGCGGCGCAAAGCAGCAGGCTCACAGGATTACTGCCTTTGGCTGCTGCTTGCCGGACGCAGGTCTGGACAGAGCGCGCCTGCGGGATTTCCCCCGCAGGTCAAGCTTGTGCCTTTGTACAGCGCCGTGTGAGCAGCCATGATTCGTTCCTTTACAAAAGGCGGGTTTTCCGTCACCAGAAAACCATGAAATTCGATTACGCCCTTTTTCTCCGCGCTCTTGGTCTGGCCATCGTTATTGAGGGCCTTTGCTGGACACTCTTTCCCGGCGGCATGCGGCGTGCCCTGCTGCAATTGCTGCCCCAGCCGGAAAGCCGTCTCCGCGTCCTTGGGCTGATCGCCCTGGCCGTAGGGCTTGGTCTGGTGGCATTGGCCTCGCGGTGAGGCATGGTTCCCTGCGTCACCTCGTCTGGCTTGCCGACCGGTGAGCCTCCAGATGCCGTTTGCCGTCAGATGGCAAGGAAACAGCATATTCTTGTGCGTCAATCTGATCTAGCGCGCTTTTTCACCCACATGCAGGCAGACAATGCCGGACGTGAGCTTTTCGTGCCATGCACGTTCAAAGCCCGCTGCGCGCATTTCTTTTTCAAGGCTGAGGGCCGAGGGGAACTTGCGGATGGTATCGGCAAGGTACTCATACGCGCCCGGATCTTTTGAAAAGACTTTGCCAACCCTGGGCAGCAGGTGGTTGAGATACACGTTGTACAGGCCGCCCCAGATGCGCTCCTGCCCGGAACCGAATTCAAGAATGCAGGCCCTGCCGCCGGGGCGCAGAACGCGCAGCATTTCGGCAAAAGCCGCCTCGCGGGGCAGAATATTGCGAATGCCAAAGGCAATGGTGATGCAGTCAACAGAAGCATCGGGCAGGGGCAGACGCTTGGCGTCTGCGGCAACAGGCAGAATGCAGCGGGCGTTGGCGTCCTTGAGCTTGCGGCTGCCGCGCACCAGCATGGGCGGGCAAAAATCCATGGCCGGAACAATGGCCGAGGGGTGGCGGCGGCGAATGGCAAGGGAAACATCCAACGTGCCAGCCGCCAGATCCAGTACGCGCCCGGTATCGCCCAAGCGCACGTTTTGCGCCAGCACCTTGCGCCAGTATTGGTCAAGCCCGAGGCTGAGCACGCGGTTCAGCAGGTCATAAAAAGGCACAATACGACCAAACATGCCTGCCACAGCCGCATCGTGCGCAGGTTTGACAACAGTTTCCGTAGCGTTGTTGCGGGGAGATTCCACGTTATTTCCCGGCCTTGTCCTGGTCGGCATCCACACCGATGGCGGCGCAGACAACACGATAGACCGAAGGAAATACCTCAGCAAAATTGCTGGGGGAAACCGTGCGCGTTTCTATGAATTTGGCGGTCAGTTCCTTGGCAACCTGAAGGGCTTCCTTGCGATCCTTATCCATGCGGGCCTCAGCTTCCGGCCCTGACGGGCGCGGCAAATATGAAAAACCCGCCCCTTTGGGGAACGGCCGTGACCCACAGCGGGTATTGCCTGGACGGGTTAAGAAACGGAAGCAACAGCCCCCGCCCCTTTGTTTTTTGATTGAGAATCACGGGGCAGCGCCCGCGAAACCGCGCAACAGCATATGCGTTCCGCCTGTCATTGGCAAGGCCGACATGCCTGTGCGCCTGGAGCCGTTTAACCTTGAAATACCCGCTGTCGGCGAAGCAACGATTGAAGCGGGGCCCTGGCAAGGGGCGAATCTGGTTCGCCTTGGGGCACGTTGCCAAGGGGATTACTCCAAAAATCTCGTAGTACAGACGGGCAGTCATGCTGCCAACAGGCACCAACAATCCGGAATGGTTCGGCGGCTGGTTGCGCCCCGCTGCATAGGGCAAAAAGCCCCCTACTGGTCTTCGAGCAGTCTGCCGATCTCTTCGCGCAGTATGCGCGCCGCAGCTGCGGCAGCGGCCCGTTCCACCCTGTCGTTGAAGCGCGGTTCAAGGGCATCCAGCCGTGTTTCAAGGGCGTCTATGCGCGCCGTGGCGCTGCGGGCGGCAGTGACAACGGGTTGCAGGCGCTCTTCCACAAGCGATTGCGCATCGTTAGGTTCGGCCTGCGGGGGCGGCGCAGATGCCAGGGCTGCCGCAACCGCCTTGCCGATGCAATCCATGAGGCTCTGATGCAGGGGATGCCCCTCGACAAACATGTCTTCCAGTTCCTGACGGGGCAGGCTGTTGGCGGCCAGCTCATGCGATGCGTGAATCTGGGCTTCCAGCGCGGTTTCCAGCGCAATGATGCGATCCCCGGCTTCCTGAAGCGCGGCCTCGCACTGCTCAACTCGTTCGGTAAGCTTGCTGGCGGTTTCGGCAGCATCTGCCGCGCGCGTGGAGGCGTCAAAGGCCTGGGCAAAGGCGTCAATGGCGTGAGACGAGGCCTCTTTGGCCTGCTCCATGACAGCCTCAAGGGCTGCGCCGGAAACGGCTGCGGCGGCAACGGCAGTTGTCATATCTGTCGAATCCGTAACAGGGGCCGCCTGAGGCCTGAATGCGGGTTCATAGGAGAACTGCCCGGCGCTTTCCGGCATATCTGCCGCATCAGGCTCCACTTCGGCAGCTTCCATTTCGGCAGGTTCATCTACGGAAGGCTCTGTCCGCACGTCGGCATCCGGCGGCAGGATTTCATCGGGTTCAAGCAGGGGAAGCTCATCGGCCTGCGCTGGTTCAGCGGCGGCAACGGCTTCAAATACATCGGATTCTGCCTGAGCTGAGGCATCTGCCATAATGTCCTGCATGTCTGCCGAGGCCACATCCGCATGGTCTGTGGCTGCTTGTTCCGTAGCGGCGGCCAGCAGTGCGTCAAAATCTGTGGGCAGTTCCATAGCCTGTTCCGGCTGGGGGGCCTGAACTGACTCCAACACTGGTTCCAGTTCTGGCGAAGAGTCGGGCAATGTTTCAGCAACAGGCTCTGGCTGTGCATCGGCCATGAGTTCCAGCTCGGGATGGAGCAGAACATCGGAAATTTCTTCCTGCGGTTCAGAGGCAGGGGCCGCACCGCCGGTCACAGCAGCCAGCAGGCTGTCGAGGTCTGCATTCAGATCGGGCTGAGGTTCCGAAGCAGGCGCGGGGGCCGTTTCGGGCTGGGCAGCGTCAAGTTTGCTCTGCAAGTCGTCTGCGGCGGCAGCCAGCAGGCTGTCGATATCCACGCCGAGGTCGGCACCCATATCCGGGCTTGCAGCAGGGGCTGGCGCTGGAGCTGGCGCAGGAACAGGAGTTGGTTGCGTCGCGGGAGCCGCTTCTGGCTGGACAGCGTCAAGCTTGCTCTGCAAATCGTCTGCGGCGGCAGCCAGCAGGCTGTCGATGTCCACGCCGAGGTCGGCACCCATATCCGGGCTTGCAGCAGGGGTTGGCGCTGGAGCTGGCGCAGGAACAGGATTCGGTTGCGGCGTGGGAGCCGCTTCTGGCTGGACAGCGTCGAGCTTGCCCTGCAAGTCGTCTGCGGCGGCAGCCAGCAGGCTGTCGATATCCACACCGAGGTCGGCGCCCATGTCTGGGCTTGCAGCGGGTGCTGGTGCAGGTGTCGAAGCTGGAGCAGAAACGGCAGCTGGTGCCGGGGCAGCTGCCTGCGCAGGACTTGGGGGCACATCCAGCCCATTGGCCGCAGCGGCCAGCAGGCTGTCGAGATCATCGTTGGAAAAGGCTGGGCTTTGCGCAGCGGAAGGTGCTGCTGTCGCAGGTTCGGCCTTTGCATCTGCGAGGTTGCCAGCGTTGAGCAGGTCGTCAATATCGCTTGTGTTTCCGGTGGCCGGGGCGGCACTCACAGATGCCAGCAGTTCGTCCAGATCAGGAATACTGTTTTGTGGTTCAGCAGACGCTTGAGGCGCGGGCGCAGTAGCATGAAAATCATTCAGCAGGGCGTCCACGGCATCGTCAGCGGCCTGACTTGCGACAGGGCTTGCGCTGGCAGGGGCGGCAATTTCCGGCTCCCTTTCCGATGGCTGCGGGGGGATATCAAGGGCGTTGAGCAGGTTGTCCACATCGCCCATGCCCGGCATGAGCAACTGCTCATTGGGGTCAATGGGGTGATCGGTCTGCGTAGACGGAGCGGAGAAGTCCAGCGCCACGTCATTGGGGGCGTCCTGGCCTTCGTCCTTGATGTCCATCTGGGCGAGCAGGTCGTCAATTTCTGCATCCGCAGCATTTGAACCATCGTTGAGGCCGCGCAGATGTTCGTTCAGCGCCTCCTGATCCGCCTCCACATCGGGGGCGGCAGCGGCCTGGGGCTGCTCGGACGGATCGTTTGCCGGAACTTCGCCTTTTTCGATCAGTTCTGTGAGATCGATGATCTGGTCATCGGTTTCAGCGGTGTTCTTGGCAACCATGCGCCACCTCATGGGGTTATGTGCAGCGGCCAAAGGCCGGAGTCATGCAAAATACATCGTTTCATACTGCAAAAACGACAGATTTTCGTATCAGTTTATGGCAAAAGACGCAAATAGGACAAAACTCTTTGCGCCAGAATTGCCTTCTGCCGCGATTTTGCAAAAAAAGTCGGGCCGGAAAACAGTCAGGAACTGTTGCCGTCAGAGGCAAGATCGCCAAGCCAACAAAAAAGCCGCCTAGAGGCGGCTTTTGGAGCTAGGCAGCTAACCAGACCTACGGATGGCACTTGGACTTGGCGCAGGCGGTCAGATCTTTCTTGAGTTCGGGCTTTTCTTCCACAACCTTGGAGTGGCAGCCGATGCAGTTGGAGTGCTTGAGTTCTTTCTTGGTGTGCACAACATAGTACAGGCTCTTTTCGCCCTGCTTGCCTGCGAGGTCGTCGTGGCAACCGGAGCTGCCGCACTTGGCAAAGCTTTCCTTGCCGTCAACCTGATGGTGACAGGTAACGCATTCAACCTTGGCATGCACAGCGTGCGGGAACATAACGGTCTTTTGGGAACCCTTGAATTCCAGCGGTTTGTCAGGAGCGGCGGGCGCTGCAAGCGCGGGCAGAGCCAGGGCAAACACCATGATACAGGTAAGAACCAGAACTTTCTTCACGGCAGACCTCCTTTTGTGCGGCAGATGAGAACAAATTGGTGTGATTTTACGGCTCTCATTACGGTAAGTCAATGACTATGGAAAAATGACATTCCAACTATTTTGATAAGTTGCCGAGATTGGAAGTCTTTTTGCGCGCGTAACCTCTGGGGGTGAGCATGAAGTTCCCCAGCGCCCGACTCTCTGCATTGCCAATGATGAGTATGGAGAGCATGTCGACCTGTTCCGGGTCAAATTGGTCAAGGCGGAACACGCGGGCCTCTTCGCCGGGGCGAAAGGCCTTACGCACAAGTCCTACAGGGCAGTGCGGCGCGCGGGATTGCCGGGCAATTTCAAGAGCCTGTTCCAGATGGTGGGGGCGCCCCTTGGAACGGGGATTATAGATAGCACAGACAAAATCGGCCTCAAGGGCCGCGTGGAGCCTGCGTTCAATGGTTTCCCAGGGCGTGAGCAGGTCGCTCAGACTGATGCAGGCAAAATCGTGCATCAGGGGAGCGCCCAGCAGGGCTGCCGCCGCGCAGACCGCCGGAACGCCCGGCACAACATTGAAGGGCACTCTGCCCACAAGGCCCCGGCTTTCCAGAATTTCGAGGGCCAGACCCGCCAGCGCATAGATACCGGGGTCGCCAGAGCAGACAAGGGCCGTGGGCTGGCCTGACAGCGCTGCGTCCACCGCCGCAGAACAGCGTTCTTCCTCGTGCCGCATACCGGTGCTGATGCACTGCTTGCCTGCCAGCAGTTCCGGCGGCACCAGTTCCATGTAGAGGCTGTAGCCAGCCACGCAGGATGCATTCGCTATGGCCGTGCGGGCCTGAGGGGTAAGACATGCGGCATCGCCGGGGCCAAGGCCGACAACATGCAGACTGGCTGGGTTCATCATTCAATCCTGTCCGAGATGGCTAGGGCCAGAGTCAACTGGCCTTGCTCGATAGTTTTGGGGAGGAGCAGGCGGGGCGCGCCCGCCGGAAAAATCTGCGCTGCCGCCAGCAGAGCCGCTGCTTCGCACACACTGAAAGGCGGCTGTTTAAAGCGTCTGCCCGCCGCTGCGGACGGATTGGGCGTGGGGCAGCGCGCAAGATCGGCGGCTTCAAATCCATGCAAGGGAACGCCAAGCCGCTCGGCAAGGGCCAGCAGGGCGGGCTCCTGTAATTTTTCTTTCACGGTCGCCAGCGCAGCCACAGCCAGAGGTTCAAGCCCTTGGGCCGCCAGCAGTTTGCGTGTAGCGGTTTCCACCATATCGCCGGGCGCGTTTTTGCGGCAGCCAAGACCTATCACCAGTCGGGGAACTGCCACACGCAAGATTGCGGGGCTTGGTGCAAGCTCGCGCCAATGCGCCGCAACCAGAGGGCCGAACTGTTCTGGCGGCGTGGCCTCGGCTTCCCCTGCGGGCAGGCGCTGCAACTGGGGATGATCCGGCACGGCATGGCAGGGATCCCAAAGGCTCAGGCTTTCCCCTTCGATCATGGCGGCCTGCGCTGCGGGCAGGCGGTTCCAGTCCACGGGCAGCAGCCCCGCGTCGCGCAGGAGCATATCCAGCGCAGGAGCGCTCTTGCGGGGGTGGTTTGTCCCTGCTCCGGGCGCATCTGAGGCCGTGTCCGATGCTGTGGTGATAACTGCCGTAGCGCCGAGCAGGTGGGCCACATGGCTAGCCAGTTCGTTGGCTCCGCCCCAGTGGCCGGAGAGCAGGCTTATGACGTGCTGCCCCGCAGGATCAAGTACAATCACAGGGGCATCGGTGCTCTTGTGCGCCAGCAGGGGCGCAAGCGCGCGCACGGCTATACCCGTAGCGCCGATGAAGGCATGCGCCGCAAAATTTTTATAGGTTGCCGCCAGCAGAGAGCCGATTTTTTCAAAGGGCGTAACACCCGCAGGGCAAAACCGCGAGGGGGCGAAAATTTCCACGCGGGCCAGACCGGAGGGCTTGCCGGGGGCTGTGTGCTCTGATGGCTGGGCCGGACGCGCGGGAGGCTGGAGTTGACCGGGCAGGCCCCACGGTTTGGCCGCAAGGCAGTCCGTCAGACGCTGCGCCAGAGGCAGGGCAGACTGGCTGAGCGCATAGCAGGCAAGCGCGGTGATTCGGCGGGGACTGTGCAAGGGGCCTCCCTAGGCTGCTTGTCTGGTGACGCGCGGCAACGGGGATACGGCGGATTCCGCTGCGAGGAAAAAATAAAGAAGGGAACCCCTGCATGCGAGGTCCCCTTCTTGCTGGTTCGACTTAAAAAATGACCTTGCGGGCAGCGTCCAGGGCCTTGTTGAAATCCTCGTCCGTGTGGACAAAGGAAACCATGCCCGTCTCGTAGCCGGAAGGCGCAAGGTAGATGCCGTGGGTGCGCATCTGCTTGTAGAACGTGGTGAAAAGCGCCTGATCGCACAGCGTGGCGCTGGCAAAATCCGTAACTTCCTGTTCGCTGAAATAGGGGCAGAACATGGAAGCAAGGGTGGGCATCTGAATCGGCACGCCCTTGGAAGCCAGAATGTCGCGCAGCTCCATGGCAAAGGCATGGGTACGCTTTTCAAGTGCCGCGTAGTCAGCGGTTTTGAGGTAGCGCAAGGTTGCTATGCCAGCAGCCATTGCCAGCGGATTGCCCGAAAGCGTACCCGCCTGATACACGCCGCCTCTGGGCGCGATGAGCTCCATGTAGCGGCGCTTTCCGCCAAAGGCCCCCACGGGCAGACCGCCGCCAATGATCTTGCCAAAGGTGGTGAGGTCGGGATCTATGCTGAAGCGGGCCTGCGCGCCGCCAAAGGCCGCGCGAAAACCGGTGATGACTTCGTCAAAAATGAGCAGGCTGCCGTACTGGTCGCAGACGGAGCGCAGGCCTTCAAGAAATCCGGGTTTGGGGAGCACAAGGCCCATGTTGGCGGCTACAGGCTCCACAATGATGGCGGCAATACTCGCGCCATGCTGCTCAAAGATGGCCTTGACGGCATCAATGTCGTTGTAAGGCGCAAGCAGGGTGTCGGCCACAACGGCGGCGGGCACGCCGGGAGTGCCGGGAATGGAGAACGTGGCAAGGCCGGAACCTGCGGCGGCGAGGAAGGGATCGGCGTGGCCGTGGTAGCAGCCCACAAACTTGAGCACCTTGTCCCGCTTGGTGGCGGCGCGGGCCAGGCGCAGGGCGCTCATGGTGGCCTCTGTGCCGGAGTTGACCATGCGCACCATTTCAAGGCTGGGCATGGCGGCAACCACTTCTTCGGCCAGGGTTACTTCCGCCGGGCAGGGAGCGCCGTAGCTGGTGCCGCGTTTGGCGGCCTCGCACACGGCCCGGGTGACGGAAGGTTCGTCATGCCCAAGGATCATGGGCCCCCAGGAGAGTACAAAGTCAACGTACTCGTGGCCGTCCACATCGGTAATCCGGCAGCCGTGAGCTTCGGCTATGAACAGGGGTTGGCTGTCCACGTTGTGGCAGGCGCGCACAGGGCTGTTGACGCCGCCGGGAATAACCGCGCAGGCCTTTTCAAAAAGCTGCCGAGAAGTGGTATCCATCAAAGGCTCCTTGTATCAGGCAAAATAGGTCATGGAAATTTTTTTCAGTTCCTTGAGGCTGCGCAGCACGGCATGCTCGCGCAGCAGGGTATCACGCTTGAGGTCTTCCACCACGCCAAGGCACTCGGCCTCGCTGCGGCCATGAATCATGGTGTAGAGTTCATACGGCCAGTCTGGCGCGGAACTCGGGCGGTAGTAGACATGGGAGATATGGTTGTGCAGTGCGGCCTGCGTGCCGCACTGTTCCACCAGGTCGGCGTCGATCTTCCAGGCCACCATGGCGTTGTGCGTCCAGCCGGTTTTCTGGTGTTTGATGCTGGCGCCAAAACGGCGGATTGCCCCGGATTCCTTGAGCGAACCAAGCAGCTCAAGCACCTGGGCTTCTGTCATTCCTGCCTTTTCGGCAATATCTGCGTAGGGCGTGAGCGAATCCGGCAGGTTGTCCTGCACGATGCGCAGCACGGCTTGTTCTGCGGGGGTAAACTGACGGCTCATGAATTCTCCGGTACGATGGGCTGAGGCGCTGCCTGCGCAACCTGCGGCAGGTGGGATACATGTCGCAGGCACGGCCCCCGGACCGTTTGCGAACCAGGGGCCGTTGCAGCAGAAGCGGATTATTTTTCTAGTGCATTGACACTAAATTATTCTGCTTTAGCGCGAAAAAGAACGCGCAAACAGGTCTTGAATGGCGATGCGGCCATTGTCTTCAAGAAAACGCGTGCCTGTGGCGGCAAAATGGGCATGGGTGATCATGGGTTCGTCTGTCTGGGTCCAGTTGTCTTTGTTCCAGAACAACCAGGCGTTCTTGGGCTGATCAAAAACAAGCAGGGGCTTGTTGCATATCTTGGCAAATTCCGCTCCCCATCCGGTGCCGCCCTTGACGGTGCCGTCAGGCTGGACTGCGCCGATGACAATGATCTGCTCGCCGCTGCTGACCTGCCAGCAGATGGACTGCAAAACTTTGCGGAAAAGGGGTGCGCGCGTGTATTCGCGGCTCATGAGGCGCGAAACATAGGTCAGGCTGACATCCTTAAGGGCCAGTTCTTCAGAGGTGAGCACCCGCACGCCGCGCGTGCGTTCGATCTGGTGGCCTTCAAAGCTGTAGTTTACTTCTTCCATACCCCAGCTTTCGGCCAAAGCGCCGAAGAACTGCTCTGTTCCTGCGGCGCCGCCGCTGTAAAGCACACACTGGTTGGGGGTAAGCATGGATGCCCTCCTCAAAGGATTGTTGCGCCGGACAAGGGTATAAGGGCCAAAAAAACCGGCAGAAGCTTCATGAACATCATGGCAAAATTTGCAGCAGTCGGCAAGGCAAGCCCGCAAAGAAAAGCGCCGCAACCGGAATGCGTTGGCATTCGCAGTCGCGCGCCGTAAAATAAGATGCCCTGCAATGCCGTGTTGCTTTTGCGGATGAGGTTTACAAGTTCATTGAGCCTGCCCGCCCGAAAAATATCTGTTCCGGGCGGGCAGGTTGTTTGATGGCCGCTGAAGGCTAACACTGCCCCATGTCAGGCTTTGCAACACGGCCTTGGTGTGGGCGTAGTGTGTCTGTCGTCTTAATGCGCCGTGGGCTTGAAAGCTCCAAGGCCGGTTTCAGACCGGATTTTCTGGTCGGCAAAAGCCTCCCTTTCCTTCTGCGCCTGCGGGGACTGATCGCATATGGACACTACCCATATGCACAAAAAGGCCAGCGGCATGGAAAAAATGGCCGGGGAGGAATACGGAAAGGGCGCGGAGCCTGGCGGATTACCCAAGGTTGCCACCCACACGGCATCCGAGAGCATGGTCATGACCAGCGCGGCCAACAGACCCACAAAGCCCCCGGCAACAGCACCTCTGGTGGTGCAGCCCTTCCACAGCACCGAGAGGATCAGAGCCGGAAAGTTGGCCGAGGCCGCAATGGCAAAGGCCAGAGACACCATGAAGGCCACGTTCTGTTTTTCAAACACAATGCCCAGAAACATGGCGATGATGCCGAGGGCCACGGTTGTCAGCTTGGATATCTTAAGTTCCTCGCTGGAGCTGGCCTTGCCCTTTTTGAGGGCAGAGGCGTACAGATCGTGCGCCACGGCGGACGCCCCCGAGAGCGTCAGCCCAGCCACCACGGCCAGAATTGTGGCAAATGCCACCGCCGACATGAAGCCAAGAAAGATATTTCCGCCAATGGCGTTGGCCAGATGCACGGCAGCCATGTTGCTGCCCCCGCGCAAAACGCCGTTTGCATCGAGGAATTCGGGATTGGTGCTCACAAACACTATGGCCCCGAAGCCGATGATGAAGGTCAGAATGTAGAAATAGCCGATCCATGTGGTTGCCCAGAGTACGCTTTTTCTGGCTTCCCTGGCGTCCGGCACGGTAAAAAAGCGCATCAGGATATGCGGCAGCCCGGCAGTGCCGAACATGAGGGCAATACCGAGCGAAATGGCAGAAACGGGGTCTTTGACAAAACCGCCCGGCCCCATGATGGCCGCGCTTTTTTTGATGCCCACAGCGGCGGTGAAAAGTTTTTCGGGGCTGAAACCATACTGGGCCATAACCATAAAGGCCATAAACGAGGCCCCGCCGAGCAGCAGGCAGGCCTTGATGATCTGCACCCATGTGGTTGCCGTCATGCCGCCAAAAAGCACATAGGCCATCATGAGCAGGCCCACGATAACCACCGCATAGTGGTAATCAAGCCCGAAGAGCAGCTTGATGAGCTGCCCCGCGCCCACCATCTGAGCGATAAGATAGAACAACACCACAACCAGGGTGCCAGATGCGGCAAAAATGCGCACAGGCACCTGCTGGAGTCTGTAGGCCACCACATCGGCAAAGGTGAAGCGCCCAAGATTACGCAGACGCTCCGCCAGCATGAAGGTTATGAGCGGCCAGCCCACCTGAAAGCCTATGGCGTATATCAGGCCGTCAAAGCCCGTTGCCATGACTGCGGCAGAAATGCCCAGAAAGGATGCCGCCGACATAAAGTCGCCCGCGATGGCAAGGCCGTTCTGAAAGCCCGTGATGCCGCCGCCTGCCGTGTAAAAATCCGCAGCGGAGCGTGTGCGCTTGGCGGCCCACTTGGTTATCCACAGCGATGCACCGACAAAAATGGTGAACATGATGATGGCTGTCCAGTCGGTGTTCTGTTTTTGCGTTTCTTCAATGACACCCGCCGCCAGGGCCAGACCGGGCAGAAGGGCGACAAAAAGAACCATGAAGAAGGTTGTGGCGGTGATCGCTGGGGCGAGTTTGTGTCGCCCGAATTTATGGTCGCATGTGCAAGCGCTTATTCCCCTCATGACTGCACCTCTTTTTCAAGAATCTGCTTGAGCGCAGGGTCAAATTCGTTGTTGGCCTTGCGAACATAGACCGCTGTAAGCACAACGGTCAGCAGGATGATGCCGATGCCCAGGGGAATGCCCCATGTCGTCGTCATTCCTGCTGCAAGAGGTGTGGCAAAGAGCTGCTTGTCAAAGGCGACAACCAGAATAAAACCGTAATACGCGGCAAAAACCACAAGCGTGAGTCGCCAGCCAAGGGCGTTGCGCGTCTTGATCAAGTGCTGATATTGCGCATTCTTTTCGATTCGTTGCGTCAGTTCTGAGGCCATTGTTCCCTCCTCGCATACATTTGTCCGCAATGTCTTTTGCGCAGACATTGGATGTTATGGGAGCCTGTGTGCGCCGTATCCGCGCGATTGCAGCGCCAGATACATCATGGCGGCTGTTATGGCGTCGTTCATGGCATCGTGCCTTGGCAGCGTGGGAAGGCGAAGGTTTTTGACCATCGTTTCCCATCGCAGATCAATGTAGGCGCCAGGATATTGCGCAAATCGCCAGTCGTAATAGCGGCCTGAAACCTCTATGCGACTGTTTGGCAATGCTGCCCCCATCAGTGGCCTCAAGTTTTTGTTCAACACTGCAAGGTCGTATTGCAGATAATAGCCCACCAGTGTTCTGCCTCTGACAAACTGAAGAAAAGCCGACAACACATCCTGAAGCGGCAGACCCGTGCTGAAATCACACGGGCGCAACCCGTGCACGCGCACATTCTGCCCGTCAGGGGCATGCTGCGGCGTTATCAGCGCGTAAAAGGCGTCTCTGGTGCAAAGACGCCTGCCGTCTATGCAGACGGCGGCGATGGATAAAAGCTCAGCTTCCTTCACATTGAGCGAGGTCGTTTCGCAATCAATGCTTACAAGCAGGCCGTCATCCTGATCCAGCAGGGAACGGTAGGGTTCCCGCAGGCCGCGTATGCGCCAGCGGCGCGCCACGGTCTGTATCCAGGTGTTTTGCATTTCAGAACCTGTCCAGCCCGTAGCGCTGATTGATCAAGCGTTTGAAGCGCTTGACCACCTGGAGGGCATCCTGCAACAGGTCTTTGTCCAGAGTGGACAGGGAGGCCGTGTCAATCTCGTTGCTCAGGGGGTTCCCCTTGCGCAGCATTTCAAGGCCTGCGTCCAGCCGCAGGCGCATCAGAAAGGCCAGGGATTCGGCCAGGTCATCTGCCTGTGATTTTTCAATAATACTCCGTGATGTGAGGGCCTCCAGTCGGTCAAAGCTGTTGGTGGCGTAAATGCCCGCCTCCAGCGCCAGAATACGGGCACCGTGCACAATGGGGAAAATGCCCGCTTTCTTGATGTCGAGCAGGGCGTTTTTTTCGCGGTTCAGCAGTTGCCGCCAAAAGCCGCTTTCGCCTGTTCGGGTGGGGAACTGCTCAATGGGCAGGGCCATGCGCGCTAGCCACGCCGCGTCATCGTGCAGGGCCGAGCGCAAGGCCTTGCGGCAGGCCTCAAGCCAGGAGGCCGGGCCGGAGACTGTTTCCGCATCCAGAAAAATTGCCAGATGCATAAGCCCCTCGCCCTGCGCGGAATCCGCCCACTGGCGCAGGGTCTGTTCCCAGCCTCGCACTGTATGCCGCCAAAGCGGCTGGTTCACCATCATATCGCCTGGGCAGGGCGGGTAGCCAAGGCTGAGCATGCGCTCCGTAAAGCTGTTTGCAGAGTGTTCCACCTCCTTTTCGTCCAGGCCTTCCGCGAGAATCAGCGCGTTGTCCTGGTCTGTTTTCAGTATCTGCTCGCCCCGTCCTTCGGAGCCAAGAGCGAGCAGGGCGCTCCCGGCAAATACGGCGGGCGTGGCCGTCATCTGCCAGAGACGAGCCATAAGCTGCGCGTTGAGCACCTGCACAAGGCGCGCGAGCTGGGGCGTTTTTATGCCCTGGGTAACGAGGGTTGTTATCAGGGCTTCCATGTCCCGCATGGCACTGTGCAGGTCGGCCAGGGTGGTGGCTGCCTCGAGCTGCCGCGCGATCGACAGGGAATGGTTGGAAAAATAGGAAAGCAGGTCGATCATGGCCAGAACGCCCACTGGCTGGCCCTTGTCCGTCACCACAATGCGGTGGATGTTGTGGCGGGTCATGAGAAGCAGGGCATTGAAAAGGTAGTCGTCCTTTTCGCAGCTCAGCAGGGAAAACTGGGCGCAGGCCCTGAGTGGCGTCTGGTTGGAAACCGCATTTGCCACGATGTCGCAAAAGTCGCCCGTGGTGAAAATCCCGGTGCTGGAACCGTCGCGCACAAAGATGGATCGCCTCCGGCTTTTCTTCATGCGCTGTGCGGCGTGGGCAATGGTATCCGTTGCTTCGGCAAATATGGGGGGGCGAAAGCCCGCATCGCTGATCTTGACCGCAAAAAGGCTCTGCCATTCGCGGCGGTCGCGGCTTTGGGCAAGCTGACCCAGCTTGTCGGACACGGTTGCAAAAAAGTACGCGCCGAAAAGCGAGTTCTTTTCCGTCAGTGCCAGCACCTCCCGTCCAGGGAACACGCAAAGCAGCACTTCTTCGTGTGCCACAAACCTGTGCCGCGTTCTGCCTGTGGCCAAGGCGCGACAGTCAAAGGCCTCGTGTTCACGGTATGCACCCACAATTTCCTCGCCCGACATTTCACGAACAAGGCCCTTCATGACCAGATAGAGAGCATCGACCGCACTCCCCGAGGCAAGAATCTCCTGATCATTGCTGAAAAAAAGGATGTCGGCAGAGGCCGACAGGGCAGATGCCTCTGCCTTGGTCAGCAGATCAAAGGGGGGGTGCGTGAGGTCAAAGCGGGTGTTTGGCATAGTCAGCCCCGAATGCGTCCCTACGGTATGATTGTATTTTTGCCGACCGCGCCGTGCCTGCGTGAGTTTTCTGTTGTGCGAATTATGTTTGCAATTCATAGAAACTGTTCAATCAATGAGCTGTTTGTGCTTCATGAATAAATAAAAATTATTGTATGTAACTAATGTATGTGAAATATTTCATTGATTGTTTATACAGTTTATAGAAGCAAAGTTTAACAAAAAATTTGCTATTGAAATTATCAATACACTACAATTAATATCTTAAGTCGTGCAATGATTATTTTTTATAGTCATTAATATTAATAAAAATGAATTATAAATAAATTTTTTTGTTAAAATGATCGTTTTTATACACATAAACAATTCAGTAATCAGGATTGTGTGCAATATATGTAGCTGGGGCATGCAGGTTCAATAGAAAAAAGAGGCATGCAATAGTAGCGGCTTTGTGACTTGTGGGCTTCCCTTCGTCAGAGCAAACAATTGGGGGAGGCGTGCCGAGAAGCTGTTTCGCAGGCAAGGGCCTAAGGCTGGCTGTAATGCCTTTGCCTCATTGCATAGCAATACAGTCTGCTTTTTACGCGGAGGCAAGCAAGGGCAGGAGGGCGCAGTCGTTTATCCGCAATAAGCAGGGCGAAGTTTGGCTGCATGGGGGGGGGGGCTGAGCGCAGGAGCGATGTGCGGGAAAAGGGTATACGGCAGTTTAGCGGCGAGTTTAGCAATACGTGGGATGGCCCATCGTTTGCCTGTGGAGCATGGGGAAGAAGCCGTCGGCGGATGGTGCGGTAGGAGGCAAAAATGCTGCGGCGGAGCTTTCGGCAGATATTGTCTGTCGAAAGCTCCGCCGCGCTAGAATGTGCAGGAGCGCTCTTGGGCGATCCTAAGGTGCGCGCAACAAAAAACGCCCCAATTGGGGCGTGTCTTTGTCCGTTACAGCGCCCTAGTAGCGGGGCTGGCGCGGGGCTCTGGGTTTGGCTTCGTTCACGCGCAGCGTGCGACCGCCAAAGCTGAAGTTGTCCAAAGCTTCGATGGCGGAGTCGGCCTCGCCGTCTTCCATTTCCACAAAGCCAAAGCCGCGGGCACGGCCGGTATCCCTGTCGCTAACAAGTTTCACAGACAGGACGCTGCCATATTCGGCAAAAAGGTCCTGGACCTGTTCTTCAGTGGCAGACCAAGGAAGGTTCCCGACATAGATGGACTTAGACATGAAACACCCTCTCAAAAAAAACAATCTTCCCGCGCTTACGCCCAGTAAAACGTATTACCGGTACGCGGCCCATGAAAAACATGGAAACACGCTTTGTCGGCCTTGTCAACGAATCGCCAAAAAAAAGTTGGTATTGCGTATCCTGGTGTTTAAAATAGGGCGCAAACCCGCAGTGAGAAAGGATGAAATGGAGATAGGCGAATGATTGGCAGGAGGTTGTGCAAAGAATCTCAAAATATGGTGATCATCGGATGTTCAATACATCACGCAGACACAACGGGCCTTGAAAAGATAAATAGTGGCACAGTGCATTGCTAACAATCAAATTGGTTGTTCAACCAACATTAAAATAGAAAACTATTGCTTGGAAAATACGTTCAGGCTGTAATTATTAGTGTCATACCAATTAGGGTGCTAAAGAGCCGCACAACGACAGCTTTTGCGTCAGTTGCACGGCTCTGAAATTGGCTAGGCTCCGCCCTCTGATGGCGGGGGCATCCAGTCTGGCGCGATATCTTCAAACGAAGTGTAGGGCGACATATACATAAGCTCTGCAACGCCCACCGGGCCGTTGCGCTGCTTGCCGATAATAATTTCGGCAATGCCCTGGGGCGGTCGGTCGGCGGGTTTTTGAAATTTGTATACGTCATCGCGGTATACAAACATGATAACGTCGGCGTCCTGCTCAATAGCGCCAGATTCGCGAAGGTCCGAAAGCATGGGGCGTTTGTCGCTGCGTTCTTCCACCTTGCGGTTAAGCTGCGAAAGCGCAACCACGGGTACGTTCATTTCCTTGGCAAGGCCTTTGAGCGAACGCGATATATCCGAAATTTCCAGTTCGCGCGAATCGGTGCGGCGGCTGGTACGCATGAGCTGCAGGTAGTCCACAACCACCATGCCAAGGCCTTTGTCCGCCTTGAGGCGACGGGCGCGGGCGCGCAGTTCCAACGTGGTGAGCGCCGGGGTGTCGTCAATAAATATGGGCGCACGGGCCACAACGTCCGCCGCGTCATAGAGGCGCTGCCAGTCTTCGTCTGTCAGAAGAGAAGGACGGCGCAATTTGGAAAGATCCACCTTGCCCCAAACTGCCAGCATGCGCTGCATGAGCTGTTCCTTGCTCATTTCGAGCGAAAAAACAGCCACAGGCACGTTCTGGCGCACGGCAGCGTTGATGGCCATGCACATGGAAAATGCCGTCTTGCCCATACTGGGGCGGGCCGCAACAATAATGAGATCTGAGGGTTGCAGACCAGCGGTCAGTTTGTCCAGGCGGGTATAGCCGGTGGTGACGCCTGTAATGACGTCCTTGGCATCGGCCAGCTTGGAAAGTTTGTCAAACACCCGTTCCAGCAGTTCTCGAGTGGGGGTAAAATCCTTGCCCGAGGTGCGCTGCGAAATGGAAAAAACCGCCTGTTCGGATTCGTCCAGCAGTTCGCCAACTTCGCGCGTGGCATCGTAACAGTTGACTATGATGCCGGAGCAGGCGTTGATCAGGCTGCGCTGCAAGGATTTGTCGCGGACTATGGTGGCGTAGTATTCCGCATTGGCGCCAGAAACAACGGCCTGCGCCAGCTCGCCCAGATAGACCGCGCCGCCAGCTTCTTCAAGGGCGTTCATGCTCTTGAGCTGTTCGGCGGTGGCAATAAGGTCGAGGGGGGCCGATTTGCGGTAAAGCTCTAGAAACGCCTTGTAGATGGTGGCGTGTGCGGGCAGATAAAAATCTTCGTCAGTGAGCTGGTCTGCGATGGAGTGCATGAGCTGGGGGCGCATGAAAACGCCGCCGAGCACAGCCTGTTCGGCTTCAACACTGTGGGGGGGCACACGCCGCAGAATGTCGGCCTCGGCCTTTTCCGCGCTGTGCGCGTTTGAAGAGCGAGACTGTCCATCCTTGTTGCGGCCCTGCCCAAAAGGCGAGCCCCCGGCCGCGTGGCCGGGGGCGGAATTGCTATCGTTGCGGGAAACCACGCAAACCCCTACTGGGCTGCCTCGGCTTCTTCAGCGGGAGCAGCAGGTGCGGGTTCTTCTTCGATGGGCTGATGGTCGGAAATGACCTTCACCGGCACCATGGCGATCACGCTGGCGTGCAGGCGCACGCGAACGGGATGTTCACCAAGGGTACGGATGGGGGCATCCATAAGGATGCGGCGGCGGTCAACTTCCACACCAAGGGCGGCAAGAGCGTCGCCGATGATGGTGGTGGTGACGGAGCCGTAAAGCTTGTCGTTGTCGCCCACGTGCATGGGGATAACAACTTCCAGGGCTTCCAGGCGGGCCTGGAGGGCCTGGGCGTCAGCGCGCACGGCATCCATGCGGGCCTGAAGCTTTTTGCGTTCCTGTTCAAAGCTCTTGAGGTTGGAAGGCGAAGCGACCATGGCCAGACCCTGCGGGAGCAGGAAATTGCGGCCATAACCAGCTTTCACTTCAACCACATCGCCAAGGCTGCCGAGATTTTCAACGTCGGCGCGAAGTATCAGTTTCATGTGCGCCTCCTTAAATGGTGCTCTTTTTCTTGACGCCGGAATCGTGCGTCGCGGTGTAGATGAGCAGGGCCATCTGGCGGGCGCGCTTGATTTCGCGGGTCAGCAGGCGCTGGTGATGTGCGCAGGTGCCGGTGATGCGGCGGGCAATGATCTTGCCGCGCTCGGTGATGAAGTCGCGCAGGATGTCGGCGCGCTTGTAATCCAGGGGCAGATCTTTATCTGCGCAGAAGCGGCAGAACTTGCGGCGCGGGGCAAATTTCTTCTTAAAAGCCATGTTAGGCAACCTCCCCGGCCACTTCGTCGGCCAACTTGACGGTCACAAACTTGAAGATGCCGTCGGTGATGCGAATGTTGCGTTCCAGCTCAGCGATAAGCTCAGCAGGAGCCTGGTACACCAGACGCACATAAAAGCCGCGCATCAGTTTGCGAACCGGGTAGGCGAGGTCGCGCATGCCCCAATTGTCCACTTCCACCATGACGCCCTTCTCACGCTCGATGATCGCGGTAAGGGCGGCAATGGTGCCCTCGCGAGTATCGGCGGAAAGCTCCGGGGAAAGGAGCAGCAGGGTTTCAAATTTCCGCATTGGTATTCTCCTTTTGGATTGGCAGCCCACGCCACACGGGGCGCGAGCAAGGAACGAGTCTTATACTTCCGGCAAATGGGCCTGTCAAGCCGAAATTTTCAGAAGGCCGAAAGCCTGCACTGCCAGGGTGATGCCGTGGGTTATGCGTACACGCGTGGGTTCATACCGCCAAAAAGGCAGAGCACTTCGTACGAAATGGTGCCCAGCGCGTCGGCGATGTCCTGCGGCGTCACCGCTTTTTGACCCGCCTCGGCGGGGCCGCCCACAAGCCATGCGGTGTCGCCCACGCGCACGAGCGGCAGATCGCTGACATCGGCCATGATCATGCCCATGCACACCCGGCCAACCTGGGGGGCGCGCCGTCCGTTGATGAGCATGGCGGCACGTGTTGAGAGCGCGCGGTTGAAAGCCGTGGCGTAGCCAATGGCAACAACCGCCACGGTGGCGGGCTTTTGCGCCGTAAACAGCCGACCATACGACACGCTGCGGCCCTCGGCTACCTGACGCACTTCGATAACGGGCGCGCTGACGCTCATGGCCCATTCCAAACCGAGCGCGGCGCCCTTGCCCTCCCACGAGGTCCCCGTAAAGGGATTGCCGCCGTAAAGCGAAATGCCGGGGCGGCATACCTCGAAATGCGCTTCGGGGCGGCCTATGGTGCCAGCCGTATTGCAGAGCGAGCGCTCAATATCCGGAAATGCCGCGCGCAGCGCGTCAGACATGGCGGTAAAGCGCTTGATCTGATCCTGCGAATAGGCTTCCTGTTCCGGCACGTCGGCGCAGGAAAAGTGCGATATGACCATGGCCGGGCAGATGCCCGGGATGTTGCGCAGGCGGTCGATGACCTGAGGCAGTTCTTCCTGCGAAAAGCCAAGGCGGCCCATGCCGGTTTCGCACTTTATGGCAACCCGCAGGGTGCGTCCGGCGTGGCAGTGGGCTGCGGCGCGCTCAAGCTGGTCAAAGTTGCCCACCACCGGGGTCAGTCCCTGCATGACGGCTCCCTGCCATTCCACATCGGTGAGAGCGCCCAGAAGCGGCACAATGGTTTGCCGCAGGCCAGCGTCGCGCAGGGCCATGCCTTCTGATACGGTTCCCACGGCAAAGCGCCGCGCGCCAGCGTCAGACAAAATCCGCGCCACAGGCACAAGGCCGTGGCCGTAGGCATCGGATTTGATGACCGGCATAAGCTTTTCAGCCTTGCCCATACGGCCAAAATTGCGGCGGATGGCGGCCAGATCGATGTGGCACAGCGATGGTGAAAACGTGCAGTCGCTCACAGGGAATTCCCTCATTTGAACTTTGCTGAAGGACATTCTGCGCGGTTTGTCCGCGCACCGCGCATGGCGGCAGCGAAGGGTCGCCGTCCCTTGCGGCCCCCCGGCGCAACGGCCCCGGCCATTGCGCGCAACACCCTTTAATGAAAGGGGGCAAGCTTAACAATATTGCCCCCAAGGCACAACAATTAGCCGTGCGGCATCCTCGCGCATTTGCCGCAAACCATAACTTTTTGAGCCGGAATCTGCGGATATCCGCTCACGATGCGGCGTGCTCCCCCTCTTGCGCAGTGCGGCGCTTGCGGCTACTCTGCGCGGCATGTCCCAATCCGTATTTACCATCGAACACACCGACGGCGCGGCCCGCGCCGGGGTGCTGCGCACGGCTCACGGCACTATCCCCACGCCTATCTTCATGCCCGTGGGAACCGTGGGCTCCGTCAAGGCGCTTGCCCCGGATGATCTGGCCGCCATTGGCGCGCCCATCATTCTGGGCAATACCTATCACCTTTATCTGCGCCCCGGCGATGAGCTTGTGCACAGGCGCGGGGGGCTGCACAAGTTCGCCTCCTGGCCCGGCTCCATCCTGACGGACAGCGGCGGTTTTCAGGTATTCAGCCTGAGTTCGCTGCGCAAGATCCGCGAGGAAGGCGTGGAGTTCCGCTCGCACCTCGACGGCTCAAAGCATCTGTTCACGCCTGAAAAGGTGCTGCAAATCCAGCGTAACCTGAATTCAGACATCATGATGGTGCTTGACGAATGCGTGCCCTTTGGCGCGGATTACGCCTATACGGAAAAATCCCTGGCCCTGACCACGCGCTGGGCCAAGCGCGCCATGGACGCCTATCCGCCCGGTTCGGCGCATAATCTGATGTTTGGCATCACGCAGGGCGGTTTTTACAAAGACCTGCGCGAGCGCTCGGTAAACGAACTGTGCGCTATGGATTTTGACGGCTTTGCCATTGGCGGGCTTTCGGTGGGCGAGCCGAAAGACAAGATGTACGACCTGCTCTACCACACAGCGCCCCTGCTGCCCGGTGAAAAGCCGCGCTACCTCATGGGCGTGGGGACGCCGCTGGACATTGCCACGGGCATCCATGCCGGGGTGGATATGTTCGACTGCGTGCTGCCCACCCGTAATGCGCGTAATGGCACGCTCTACACATCGCTTGGCAAGATCAACATCAAGCGGCGCGAATTTGCCGAGGATGACGGCCCCCTTGACCCCAACTGCCGTTGCTACGCCTGCCGCAATTTTTCGCGAGCCTATCTGCGGCATCTGTACGCCAGTCAGGAATTGCTGTCCTTCCGGCTCAATTCCCTTCACAACCTCACCTATTTTCTCGATCTGGCGCGCAACGCGCGTCAGGCCATCGTGGAAGGGCGCTATATGGATTTTCTGGCGAAAATCACAGCCCTGTATCCCGACGAAGCCGCCCGCGCCGCCGCTGGCTCGTAAGCGCAACAAATATCGTCCATATAAAGGGAAGGAGCTTTATGGTTTCTTCCCTTTTTTGTGGCAAGAATGCGCGTTCCTGTCAGCTGCCCTTCGCCATGTTCATGATCTGTTGCAGCAGTTCTGTAAGGTAAGGGATGTTCATGCTGATGATGCGGGCCAGTATCTTGTAAAGGACGGCTAAAACCAACGATGCGCCAATACTGAACCCCAGCCCTCTGGCAATGCCCGAAAGAAAGTTGAGCCAAAGGATCTTGCCGGTTTTTTGCGACAGGCGGACATATTCCGTGAGGCCTGCGTTGTCGAGGCGTTGCAGCAGGAGTTCGGCATCGGTCTGTCTGGCTTCAGGTCGCTTGTCCATTGATCCCCCTCGTGCGGAGTGCCGCTTGAGGCAGAGTCTATACGGTAAGCTCTCAAATCACAAAAACCCGTGATCCTGCGACCACGGGTTTGAAAATGTGTGTTGTGCTTTGCGGCAGATGCGGGGCATGCCCCAGCAGGGTCGCCCTCTATGCCTGAATGTGCTCAAGCCCGCATTCGCGCTGCTCGCGGCGGCGTACCAGCCAGAAGACAAGCAGCGATCCTGCCAGTTTGCTCAGACTCATGGTAATGACAGACCACGGTGTGGCAATGCCGATCATGCCCAGAAACACGATGCTGTCCAGCGGCGCGCCCACAAGGCTTGAAATGAGAATGCGCTGTGAAAAGGGACGGCGGGTAAAGGTGTATACCGCCCAATCGCCAAGTTCGCCCACGGCAAAGGCTGCGGCGCTGGCCAGCGCGAGCTGCGGGCTGGCCATGAACCAGCTGACCACGCAGCCCACCAGCATGCCCCAGAGTACATGATGCCCCACGCGGCGCTGCGCGTAATCGCGCACCACAAAAATAAAGCCGACGATGAGCGAAAGGGGAGCCCACATATCGCCATTGGGCAACTGAATGAGCGGGGTGACAGAAAAGGCGAAGTTAACGCCCACAATAAGTGCAATATAGGTAAATAGGCTGAACATGGGCGGGAGAGTAGGCATTGGCGCGCCTGTAGTCAAGGGTGGCTGTGGAATGCCCCGCTGTTTGGGACGTGGCAGAAATATAATATGATGGGCTGTCCGGCGACAGGGAAAATGCATGTGTTGCCCCGTGATCGATTTTTGCGCCCGGTTTTGCGGCTACGTCTGTCCCCTGTATCTGTCCGGTTTTGGGCCGGAGGATGGGTCGGGGCAATGCTGCGCGTCTTGACCCCGAAGCGCGGATGTGGGACAGAAAGCCAGTTATAGTATGTTTCTAGAGTAAAGTTTACTCTGACTGTGCCGGGCAGGTGCGCAAACCCACGCCCGCCCGAACGCGGAAGCGCAATTTCTTTGAGATGTTAGCCCGCATAGGGCGGCCTTTGTCGTGCCAATGCGCCCGCGCCCTGCAAAATTGCCAGAAAATTATCCGTCGAAGTTTGCGGCGGTAGAGGCTGGATGTTTCCAGCCGGGAGAAAGAATGTCGGATCAGAACTATCGTTGCGGCTGGGTCGCGCTTATGGGGCCGCCCAACGCGGGCAAATCCACCCTGCTGAACGCTTTGCTCGGCCAGAAGGTGACCATTGTCACCCCCAAGCCGCAGACCACGCGCAATCAGATTGTGGGCATCCTTACGGACGAGAAAGCCCAGGTTATTTTTATGGATACGCCGGGCCTTGCCCAGGTGCGCGGCCGGCTGAGCAAAACCATGCTCCAGGCCGTGTGGCAGAGCCTTGCCCAGGCCGAAGTCATCATGCCCGTGCTTGACGCCCACCTGTACATCCGCCATCCGGAATTTCTGGACCGCGACCTTGAGCCGCTGTCCAGGGCGCTTTCCAACGATGACCGGCCCATGGTCGTGGTGGTCAACAAGGTGGATCTGTTCTCGGACAAAAGCCGCATGCTGCCGCTTTTGACCCGTCTGAGCGAAATGTGGCCCAAGGCGGAAATTTTCCCCACTTCGGCCCTGAACCGGGACGGCCTGCCGGAACTGGCAAAACTTATCCGCTCCAAGCTGCCCGTTGCTCAGGCCCAGTTCCCCGAAGACCAGATTTCCACGGCCCCCATGCGTTTCATGACTGCGGAAATCGTGCGAGAAAAGCTGTTCCTGCATCTGCGCCAGGAAGTGCCTTATTCCGTGGCCGTGGATGTGGAAAACTGGGAGGAAGACGAAGAGCGTGGCCAGACTGTGATCCACGCGGTCATCTACGTGGGGCGGCCCATGCACAAGGCCATGGTTATTGGCCGTGCGGGCGCATCCATCAAGCAGATAGGCATTGAGGCCCGCAAGGAAATTCAGGATCTGGTGGGCGGCAAGGTGCATCTGGAGCTTTGGGTCAAGGTGCGCGAGCACTGGACAGAAGACGCCGCCTTCCTGCGCGAGATGGGCCTGATGGCGGAGTAGTCATGGGCGATACCTTGTTGCTCGAACGCTATGCGCGGGTGCTTGACCGCATTGACGCTGCCTGCGCATCGGCTGGTCGCTCCCGCGAAGGCGTGAGGCTTATTGCCGTTTCAAAGCTGCATCCGGCGGAATCCCTGGCCCAGGTGGCCGCCGCCGGGCAGATTGATTTTGGCGAAAATTACGTTCAGGAGGCCTTGCAGAAAAGGCAAGACCTGAGCGCAGACCCGGCCACAGCAGCTCAGTGCGCCGGGATCCGCTGGCACATGATCGGTCATGTGCAAAGCCGCAAGGCTCCGCTGGTGGCTGGGGCTTTCAATCTTGTGCATACCCTTGATTCCCGCAAGCTTGCGGACGCTTTTGAACGGCGTCTGGCGGAGGGCGGTGCGCGCCAGCCAGTGTTGCTTGAAGTAAATGTTGGTGGCGAATCGCAAAAATCCGGTGTGATGTCTGCAGATTTGCCGGAATTGGCCGATTATGTTCTTGAGCGTTGTCCGCACCTTGAGGTGCAGGGCCTCATGTGTCTGCCCCCGGTTTTTGACGCGGGCGATGCCGCGCGGCCCCATTTTGCAAGACTGCGTGAATTGCGCGATGCCTTGAGCACCCGCCTTGGCCTGCCCCTGCCCGAGCTTTCCATGGGTATGAGCGGCGATTTTGAAGGCGCTGTGGCCGAAGGGGCCACCATGGTGCGCATAGGTACGGATATTTTCGGGCCGCGTCCTGCCAAGGTGTGAACAGCTTTGGCACAAAGTCTGCTATATGCCATGCAGACCTGAATGACTTGAGCGGTTCGCATTCATGACCCCACAATAGCGGTGGAGTACGTATGGCGGCCAAAGAAAAAGAATCAAAGGCCCTGCCGGAAGGGCAGGCTGAAAACCCCAAGAAGGGCTCCAAGGCCAAGCGCATCGTCATTATTTTGGCGATATTGCTTATCACTCTGAGTGGCGCTGGCATTGGGGGCTATTGGTGGTTTTTTATGCGTACGCCGTCTTCGGCAAATTCTGCGCCCGCTGAGGCTGCATCTGCTGATGCCGCAGGCAAGGGCGCGGCGGGCCAGACAGGCGCGGGCGGTTCCGGCGGTGCCAACGGCGGTGCGTCCGGCCATGCCGGGGCAGGCGGTTCTGGCGGCGCTGGAGGCGCGGGTGACGGGCGCATTGAACGGCAGGGCGATCTGCCGCGCAGCAGTGGTCAGGTTTTGCCATTGCCGCCCATAACCGTGAATATTTCCGACCCCTCGGGGCGGCGGTACCTCAAGCTGGGCATGGAGGTCGAGGTCAATGCGGACGTTGCCGCCGCGTTGCAGGCCAACAATCCGCGTATCCGCGATGCCATCATCATGCTGCTGGCGGGCAAGACGTTTAATGATATCTCCACGCCTGACGGCAAGGTGCTGTTGAAGGCGGAAGTGGCCGCGCGGCTGAACCAGATTCTGGGCGCGCAAAGGGTCATACGCGTATATTTTACCGATTTTGTAGTGGAGTAGCGCGGGAAGCTCTGCCTCTGGCAGCTGATTTTTGTGCGGACGCGGTTTCAGATAGAGGCTTTTGGCAGCCATGCCCGGTGCGGGGCGCGCTGTTGCCGCGATGCCGCCCGAATTTCGGGTGAGCATGTTGGAATAGAGAATGAGGTGACGTATGTCGCAGGAAGATCAGGAAGCCTTGGCGGCCCAGTGGGCCGCGCAACTGGAAGATGAAGCCAATGCGGCAGAATCTGCTGCGCCTGCTGCACCCGCTGCGCCTGCTGCTGATGCTGCGCCTGGTGGTGCGGCTGGCAGCGGTTTGGATGAAGAAGCTCTGGCGGCTCAGTGGGCTGAATCGCTGGCCCAGGATGAGGAAGACAAGGGGCCGACCTCCTTTGGCGGCGCTGGTGCAGGGCTTGGCGGTCATGCGGTAGACGCGCATTTTCAGGACATGACGGAAATGGCCCGTCAGCCCAAGGACAACAAGCTCAAGCGGGAACTGGATTTTATTCTGGATATTCCGCTGGATGTGTCCGCCGAACTTGGGCGCACCCGTCTGCTTATCAACGAACTGCTGCAGCTTGGGCAGGGTTCTGTGGTGGAGCTGAACAAGCTGGCTGGCGAACCGCTGGAAGTATTTGTGAACGGTAAGCTGGTGGCGCGCGGCGAAGCCGTGGTCATCAACGAAAAGTTCGGCGTGCGCCTCACCGACATCATCAGCCCCATTGAAAGGGTGAAGCAGCTTGGCTAGCCTGCCCCTACTGCTGGCCGCCGCCGAAGGCGGCCTTTCGGGCAGCGCGGTACGCGGCGTGGTCACTTCTGGCGCGCAAGGATCCGCGCCAGCGGTGCCGCCGGGGCTGGAACAGACCGTGGCTGCCGCTGCCGAGCAGATGCTCCGTGGGCTGGATATGGCCGCGCAGGCCGCGCAAAGCGTGGGCATTGCTACGGAACAGGCCGCTGCCTCGCTGGCGGAACCGGCTTCAACGCTGGGACAGTCGTCCTTTTCTTGGAGTAGCTATATTCAGGCCGTGGGTATTCTGTTTTTGCTGGTGGCCGTGCTGTGGCTGGCCGTATGGCTGGCGCGGCGTTTCGGCAAGTTCAATTTTCTGCCGCGTCCGGGGGCGCTGCCGCGCGATGCCCTGGTCATGGAGGCCCAGCTTCCGCTTGGGCCGCGTAAAGGCTTGATGGTGGTACGCTTTTTGAATAGAAGGTTGCTGCTGGGCGTTACCGACCAGCAGATTACCCTTCTGACAGAGGAGCAGGCACAGCATGAGCCAGAAAACGCCGATTTCAAACAGATCATGGAAGAAGCCCGTCGCGGCGCTGGCGGCAGCTAGCCTCTTCATCCTCCTCATGCCGGTTCTGGCCCTTGCGGCTCAGGATCTGGCCATGCCCACAATGCAGCTCACTCTGGCTGGTGGGGCGCAATCGCCGGAAAAGGTCTCGGTGCTGCTGGAAATTCTTTTCCTGCTCACCGTGCTTTCCGTTGCCCCGGCCATCATGCTCACTGTTACAAGTTTTACCCGCATCATCATTGTTTTCAGCTTTCTGCGGCAGGCCATGGGCGTGCAGCAGTTGCCCCCCACCCAGATTCTTGCCAGCCTTGCCATTTTTATGACGGTGGTCATCATGTATCCCGTGGGCAAGCAGATCAATGATAACGCCCTGCAGCCCTATCTGGCCGAGCAGATCGACTACAAGGTGGCGCTTGACAGGGCGCAGGCCCCTTTGCGCACTTTTATGTTCAAGCATACGCGCGAAAAAGATCTCTCTGTTTTTTATTCCATCAGTAAGATGGAAGCGCCGCGCAGCAAGGAGGAAGTGCCCACCATGCTGCTGGCCGCCGCCTATGTCATCAGCGAGCTTAAAACCGCCTTTACCATCGGCTTTCTCATCTACATTCCTTTTCTGGTGCTGGATATGGTCATCTCCAGCGTGCTGCTTGCCATGGGCATGATGATGCTGCCGCCCATGATGGTGTCCATGCCCTTCAAGTTGCTGCTTTTTGTCATGGTGGACGGCTGGAATCTGCTGGTTGGCTCGTTGGTGAACAGTTTTCTGCTCTGACCGACGCTCTGCGTTCAGCTTTGGCCCGGTTTTTGCCTATGGGTTGGAAAGATTCGCACACCGTCAATTTTCAGGAGTCACCCATGTCCCCAGATTTCGTCATCGGTTTCGGTCGGCAGGCCATTGAACTTTGCTTGATGATGTCCTTGCCCATGCTTGGTGTGGGCCTTGGTGTGGGCGTGGTAGTGAGCATTATTCAGGCGGCAACCCAGATTCAGGAAATGACGCTGACCTTCATCCCCAAGGTCGTGTGCATGTTTCTGGCTCTGCTTATGGCCCTGCCCTGGCTCATGGAGCGCATGATTACCTTTACCCGCGACGTGTTCATCAATATTCCCACCTATATCCGGTAAAGACTGCCTCTCGGGTCGCCCTTATCGGCGCGCACAACCCGCTCCGCCATCCGCGCATTCTTGCGCAGCACTGGCATGGGGCGGGTTTTTTGCGTTCAACGATGGTTTGCCAATTTGCGCAGATGTAACGCTCCAAGGGGGCGCATTATGTTGTTTAGGGTGTTTTGATTCTGATATGAGCAACAGCATAACTGTATTTTGCGCAGTTGGTTTGCTATTTGTGATGTATAAAATCTATCTAATAAATATCTAGAGAAAGTTTAGGGTTGTTTTGTTTGTAATAAAAAAGGAAGTGTGGTTGCACTTCCTTTTTTATGCTGTCAAGAGCTTGTCTGAACTGCGCAAAAAGGGCCTATTGTGTTGGCGTGCTTTTTGCTTTGGGATTTGCTGAGCAGAAATTGCCCTACGATGCAGAATTTTTTGCCTTGTGCGCTGCGGCAAGGCCCAGCAGTACGGCTCCGGCTTGCGCCACGTTGAGCGAGTCAAAGGAGCGGGCAAGCGGAATACGCAGCATGTGCGCGCACCGCTTGGCAACTCCGGGCCGAAGGCCTTTGTCCTCATTGCCCAGAACCAGCACGGCAGGCAACTGCATGGGGTCATCAAAGGCATTGAGGCTTGATGGGCCATCACCGCCTGCGCCGTAAATGGTCAGGCCAGCTTCTTCGGCGCTGTCCAGGGCGTGCCCCAGATTGGTGACGCGGGTCACGGGCAGTTTTTCCAGTGCGCCCGCAGCGGCCCTGCGGGCTGCGGGGCCAAGGTAGGCGCTGTTGTGCTGGGGCAGAATGATGCCCGCACCGCCCAGCGCATAGAGGGTGCGGCAGATTGTGCCCACGTTGCCGGGGTCTTGTACCTGGTCTAGGGCCACAATGAGGGGCAGGGGGGCATCGGCTGCCGCAGTCAGCAGGTCGGCAAGTTCGGTAAAGCCGGTGGCGGCCAGACGGGCCACAACGCCCTGATGGGAAACGCCGTCACGGCCTTGACGCCCCTGGGCAGTTTGACCGCCAGCGCCACGGCACAGGCGGTCAAGAGCCACCTGGTCTACCAGACTGAAGCGCACGTTGTGCTGACGGCAAAGGTTCAGCACTTCCTGCGCATCGGGGCCACGCAGGCCTTTTTTGCAGAAGACGCAGTCGATGCGCTGGGGCTCGCTGGCAAGCAGTTCCAGCACAGGCTTGAGGCCCGGCAGCAGCGGGGCTTGTTCAGTTTCATTATGCATATGCGCCTCCGGGCTGTGTGCATTGGCCGCCGTGCGGCCTGAGTGATGGGAGAGGATTGTGCGGGCAAGAACCCGCTAGAAATATTTATGCGATATGCTGCGCGGTTGCGCACGTGTGTGGGCTTTTGCCAGTCCATGCCGTGGCTTCGCGCACGGGGAAGGAACAGTCAGCCCTTGGCGGCTGTGTACGCATCTTCCCGGCAGATGGCAAGCCGGGGCGGCAAAAGGGGAGGGAACAATGGTTGCAGCATCGAACAGGAACGGATCGGCAATGGCAAGACTGTTTTTTCTGGCTGTTGTCTGCTGTCTGCTGCTTGCCGGGGGCTGCGCCTCACGGCAGGGCAGCGACCCCGGAGGGGGATTGTCGATGTCTGTGCCGGAAGAAGACACCTCACCGCCGCTGACGGCCAGTGAAACCGCCGCTCTCAACACCACCGGGCAGGTGGACAGAAACATCCCCGAAAGCGCAATGGCGGACGTGACGCGCCAGTACAAATACTTTTTGCGCAAGGGCCGCCCCACCATGAGCGCATCATCAAAAAGGGCGGAGCAGTTTCTTGCCTATGCCAAGCGCGTGTTCCGCTCGCGAGGCATGCCCGAAGATCTGGCCTATCTTGCGATTGTGGAAAGCGGTTATCGTAGCGAGGTACGCTCCCCTGCCGGGGCCGCCGGAGCATGGCAGTTCATGCCTTATACCGGGCAAAAGTATGGTCTGAATCAGGACTGGTGGACGGACGAGCGGCTTGATCCCTTCAAATCCACCGAGGCGGCGGCGGACTACCTGCAAAAACTCTATGGCGATTTTGGCGACTGGCCCACAGCTATTGCGGCCTACAACGCCGGAGAAGGCAAGATTGGGCGCGCCAAGCAGGGCACGGGCGGGCGTGACTTTTTTGAAATCAAGTCGCGCAACCATATGCTGGACGACAAGGCGCAGCTGCGCGATGAAACCAAGCAGTATGTGCCGCGCTATCTGGCTGTGACCAAGATCATGCGCAACCTTCCCCAGCTTGGCTTTGATCCCATCCATCCCGACAATGCACCAGGCGTGCTGCGCCTGACCGCCAAACCCGGCACAGATCTGGCGGGCGTGGCCCACGCCTGCCGCATGGGCATGGACGAGTTTTCGGCCTTCAACCGACATCACAAGCGCCCCATGACCGACACCAGCCGCACAACATATATATATGTACCGGCAAGCCGCGAGCGTGCGGCTCAGGCATTTCTGTCTTCATCCCAGTGCGCACCCTATGCGGGCTGGGCACCAAGCACTGTGGCCTCCAGTGCAGACTCATGGGACAAAATCAGCCGTCGGTGCGGTGTGCCTGTGGCTTCGCTGCGGGCTGCCAACCCAGGCAATCCCTATTTGAAAGCTGGCGAAACTGTGCTGGTTCCGCGCTCGGTGAACATGTCTGCCCAGGCGGTGGCGGCTCTGGATGCCAAACCGGCTAAGGGGCAGGCCAAGGCGGGCAAGTCCGGCAATGAGGCTGCCAGCCGGGAACCGCAGGCATCCTCTGCACGGGTGATTGCCGCCAATGATGGGCCAAAGCATACCCTGCGGTCGGACGAAACACTCACCTCTGTGGCCCGCAAATATGGTGTGAGCGTGCAGGATCTCCAGCAGAGCAATGGTATTTCTGATCCGCACAAGGTGCATGCAGGCGCTGTGCTGCGCATCCCGGCACAGGGGGGCGGTCAGAGCAGCGGGCAGGCTGTGCCCGCAGTTGGGCGGCCAGTGGCTGCCGGGCCTGATGGGCGTCTTGGCAAGGATCGTGATAAGGACAAGTCTGCCAAAGCAGCCAAAGCCAGCAAAACTACCTACACCGTACAGGCCAACGATACCTTGTGGAAGATAGCCCGCACCTACAATGTGAGTGTGGATGATCTGAAGCGCTGGAACAGCGTGGACGAAAAGAACCTGCGCACGGGCGCGCGTCTTGTTGTGGAACAGTAGACTGAAAGCCGCACTGTTAGCCAGTTTGCGCAGATATGGATGGATTGTTTTGTAAAAAATTGCATTTGTTGCTTGACTTGCGGGGGGCTTTAAGGCAATCTCCCCCTTCGCGACAAGGGAAAACGGTTAAGGGAAACGCAAGCGAAAAGAATTTTCGCGGAAACGAAAATAACGGTTGACTCCTGAAGCGAAGGGGAGCATAACCGCTCCTCGCGATTGAAGAAAACGACTTGGCTTCACGGTGAAACGAAAGTTTCACGAAATGAAAAAAAGTTGTTGACTTCGAAGGCAAGGGGGAGCATAAACGCTCCTCGCGATTGAAGAAAACGACTGGCTTCACGGCGAAACGAAAGTTTCACGAAATGAAAAAAAAGTTGTTGACTTCGAAAGCAAAGGGGAGCATAAACGCTCCTCGCGCCTTGAGAAAAACGACTGACGGTCGCCG